>JBOGKL010000060.1:0-1973 GCA_050745525.1 Terriglobales bacterium
CGCCAAGGGTTGGCCTCTGTACCGCTCGCTCGGCGGCTTGCAGGCGCGGACGTTGCCGCTGCCGATGATGAACATCCTCAACGGCGGCGCGCACGCCGACAGCAATGTGGATTTTCAGGAGTTCATGGTGATGCCCGTCGGCGCGCCGCGATTTTCCGAGGCGCTGCGCTGGGGGGCGGAGGTGTTTCACGTCCTCAAGGGAGTGCTGAAGAAAAAGGGCTATGTGACGGCGGTGGGCGATGAGGGCGGGTTCGCTCCGAGCCTCAAGAGCAACGAGGAAGCCATCGAGCTGGTGCTCGAGGCGATCACCAAGGCCGGCTACCGGCCGGGCGAGCAGATCGCCATCGCGCTCGACCCGGCGGCAAGCGAGTTTTACGACGCCACGAAAAAGCGCTACGTCTTCAAAAAATCAGACGGGCGCGCGCTCGACGCAGAGCAGATGGCAAGGTTCTGGTCAGAGTGGGCGAGGCAGTATCCGATCGTTTCCCTTGAAGACGGCATGGCCGAGGACGATTGGCAGGGATGGAAACTGCTGACCGCGCTGCTCGGCGGGGATCTGCAACTGGTGGGCGATGATATTTTTGTGACCAACCAGGAGCGTTTGCTGCGTGGCATCGAAGCCGGCGTGGGCAACTCGATCCTGATCAAGCTGAACCAGATCGGCACGGTAACGGAAACGTTGGAGACGGTGCGCCTCGCCGGCGAGCACGGCTATACGGCGGTGATCTCGCACCGCTCGGGAGAAACCGAAGATACCTTCATCGCTGATCTTGCTGTCGCGGTCAACGCGGGCATGATCAAGACCGGTTCGGCCAGCCGCACCGACCGGGTCGCCAAATACAATCAGCTTTTGCGCATCGAGGAAGAGCTGGGAGCGGCGGCGCGCTTTCCCGGGCGCGCGGCGCTTGCCCGCGAGGGCAATGGAACGGCCCGTGAGGGTAGCCGGGCGTGAGCGGCACGCACCCGCCCAAGCCGCTGGTACTGGTCATCCTGGACGGATGGGGCAATGCGCCGCCGGGTCCGGGCAATGCGATCTCCTTGGCGCACAAGCCGGTTTACGATCGCCTGCTGCAGACGTTCCCGCATTCGGTGATTCACACCTCCGGGCCCTTCGTGGGCTTGCCCGAGGGGCAGATGGGCAATAGCGAAGTGGGACACCTGAACCTGGGCGCGGGACGCATCGTGAAGATGGACATCACGCGCCTGGACGAAACCATCGCCGACGGCAGCTTCGCGCGGAACCCGGCGCTGCTGGCGGCGATGCAGCACGCGCGAAGACGGCAGTTGCACCTGGTGGGATTGTGCAGCGACGGCGGCGTGCACGCGCACCTCGATCATCTGTACGCGCTGCTGCGGCTGGCTAAGGAGCAGGGGGTCGAGCACGTGTGGGTGCATGCCATCACCGACGGGCGCGACACCCCGCCCCACTCCGGGCGCGGCTACCTCGAGCAGCTGGAGCAGAAGATGCGCGAATACGGCATCGGCGCCATCGCCACCGTCAGCGGGCGCTACTACGCCATGGACCGGGATCAGCGCTGGGCGCGGATGCGACAGGCGCTGGAAGTCATGACGCATGCCGCCGGGGAGCGGGCGGCGAGCGCGACGGCGGCGCTGACGGCCTCCTACGAGCACGACCGGACCGACGAGTTCGTCGTGCCCACCGTCATCGGTGACTACGCCGGCATGCACGACGAGGATGCCGTGATTTGCTTCAACTTCCGCGCCGACCGCGCCCGCCAGATCACGCGCGCGCTCACGCGCACCGGCGGGGCCACGCCGGCGCTGGAAGATGCCATTCCGGCGGGCGAGGTTCCGCGGCGGCTGCATTACGTGTGCATGACCCGCTACGACAGGACCTTCACGCTGCCGGTGGTGCTGCCGCCCGTGGCGCTCGACCATATTCTGGCGCAGGTGTTGGCCGAGCGCGGATTGCGCAACCTGCGCGTGGCGGAAACGGAAAAATACGCGCACGT
>JBOGKL010000061.1:0-3832 GCA_050745525.1 Terriglobales bacterium
GCGCTGGGCGGCTACCGTGCCGGCGCGCGCGTGAATCTAGAGCCGCCGCTGCGGATGGGCGACGCGCTGGGCGGCCATATGCTGCAGGGTCACGTCGAGGGCACAGGGAAATTGGTGGACTTCCGCAAGCTCGCAGGCGATGCCGGATGGTGGCTGCGCCTGACGCTGCCCGAGGCATTGCTGCCCTTCGTCGTGCCCAAAGGATCGCTCGCCGTGGACGGCATCAGCCTGACCGTGGCCACGCTCGAGCGGGGACAAGCGGGGATTGCCATTATCCCGCATACCTGGCGAAATACGCACCTGCGCTGGCTCGAGCCGGGGGCGGCCATGAATCTGGAAACCGACCCCATCGCACGGCACATCGAGCGGCTGCTGTCGGCGCGGCGGGAGTCTCCCGCGCTGAGCGTGAGCGCGTTGCGGCGGCAGGGATTTTAAGGAGCGGTGCCCGAGAGCCGCTTCGAATTCTTAGTGTGGCCTCGGGGCCGAGGCGGGCGGGAGCTTGGCCAACGCGGCCGGGTCGGTGGCCAGCAGGTGCAGCAACTGCTTCTGCTGCGCCGTGAGAGAAGAGCCGGGCGCGACGGCGCGCAAGCTGGTTTGCTCTCCGGCCAGACGCGGCTGACGGCTGAAGGCGCCAGGGCGATACCAACTCAGGCCGAGCAGCACCAGCAGCACGAAGGCAATGGCCGCCCAAGCCGGGGCGGGCAACCAGAGGAAGCGGCCAGAGGGCCGCGCGTCGCCGGCGCTCTGCGCCATCCAGCGGGCTACGGAGCCGCGTTGAGGTTCGACGCGGCTGTAGTCTTCGAGCACTGAATTCACGAGACGATCGACGTCAGGCGCCATGATTTCCCTCCCTGGTGTCCGTTGAGTGGCGCGGGGTGGTCCCGCTTAGTGCAGCGTTCACGCGCTCCCGTAGCATGCGGCGCGCGCGCAGGCAGCGCGTGCGCACCGAGGCTTCGGGGATGTGGAGGATGCGGCCGATTTCCCGGGCCGGCAGTTCTTCGACCGTGGACAGCAGCAGCGGCTCGCGCAGCTTGGCGGGCAAGTGCTGGATGAACTCCCGGACGAGCTCGCGTACCTGGCGATTCGCCGCCCAATCGTCGGCCGCCACGCCGCGCGACACCAGCTCGAGCGGCGACTCCTGGTCGTCGAGCGAGACCGTACGCATACGGCCGCGGTGCGCCTTGGCCACGCGCCAGGCAATGCGCGCCAGCCAAGCTTGCGGGCTCTCCACCTGCGTCAGGCGATGGCGATATTTCCAGGCGCGCTGCAGCGTCTCTTGCACCACGTCTTCGGCATCGTGGTGATTCTGCAGGGCGGCGTAGCCGATGCGGTAGAGGGTGCGGGCGTGCGCCCAGACCTGCGCCTCCCAGGTCTCGCCAGCGGACACGGGTGCGGACACGGGCACGCTGGGCTTCGGGATCAGGATCTCCGCACGGACTAAGCTCGCGACGTTGCTCGCCACCTGCCCTCCATCGTCCTCCAAAGCTAAAGACCGGGCTGGGCGGCGATCGTTCATCTTTAATTCAATTATTGACCCGGGCCGCCGGGCGTGGGCGGCGTTTTCGGCTTCGGACCGAAAAAGCTGTCGCTGATGACGACGTGCGAGCGTGCCGCAATGGCATCAATCGCATGCTCAACGTTCTGCGTGTTGAGTTGGTTTGCGATCTCCGGCTGCGCCTGCGCGAACGGCAGCGTGGAGCGCGATTCGACCTCGACGACGTGATAGCCGAAGCGGGTGTGGATGGGAGCGCTGACGACGCCGACGGGCAGCTTGTTGACGGCGGTTTCAAACTCGGGGACCGTTTGGCCGGGGCTCATTGTGCCCAGTTCGCCGCCCTTGTCCTTGGAACCGGTGTCGTCGGAGTCGGCCTTGGCCAGGGTGGCAAAGTTGGCGCCGGCCTTCAGTTGCGCTTCCACCTTTTGTGCCTTGGCGAGGGCCTGGGCGGCGGTGAGCTTGCTGGGACTATCGGGCGCTTCGTTATCGCTGATCAGGATGTGACGCAGCTTGGTCTGCTGGAAATCGGTGGCGTGAGCCTTGTAGAAAGCCTGTTCCTGCACCGTGGTGGCCTTGGAGTCCGCCTGCAGCTTGCTGACCATGGCACGGGCGAGGGCGTTGTCGCGGTCAAGCATCATCGTGGCTTTGAAGCCCGCGGTCTTGTCCAGGCCCCGCTGATCGGCGGCCGACACCAGCGCCAGCATTTTGCCCAACTCGTTGGCCACGGCGCGCTTGTTGGCTTCCATGGCGGAGCGGTTCTGCGCAGGCGCGGAATCAATGAGCGCCTGGAACTGGCTGGCGTGGATGTGCTCGCTGCCGGCCGAGATCACGATGGGATCGGAACTCGGCGTCGTTACCTTGGACGTGGTCTGAGCACCCAACCCCGCGGCCAGGAACAGGCCGAGGGCGGCGGAAAGCGGAGCAAGTTTCTGCATCCACTGATTACATCATAGATTGGATGCGGAAAAGAGGCGCGGTGGCCAGGGCTTCCCTTTGCGCTACTGGGCAGCGCCGCCGGCGAGCACCTTGCGATTGAAGCGCGCCCAGTTGCTGTTGGCGGGCACGGCCTTCAGGGGCGGGCCGCCCTCGGTGCCGCAGGAGCATGGCCCTTCCGTCATGGCTTCAGTCATGCAGGCGCAGGAGCGGTTGCCCATGCAGGCGCAGACGTAGACGAGCTTTTGCTTGCTCGAGGAGGCGGAGGGCTGTGCCGGCGCTCCGGGGATTTCGCCGAGAGAACATACGACCAACAGCCCTACCGCAATCGCGATGCCACGTGGTTTCCACATACTTGACCTCACGAATCTTGCTTTCCCCCACTTTGCGTCAGCGGGTGGCATATCGCAATAGCCAATTGCCAGGATTGTGCGATGGCCATTAAAGCAAAACCAACGTCGGATAGTGCACGCTTCGAGAAGACGCGTGCGGCTTTTCCTGATGTCAAAGCCGCAGACGGCATGTTCGACTGGGCTACAGCGGGGCTGGTTTTGCTTTAGGGCGGCAGGATTTCGCTGAGGCGGCGGACAGCTTCCGGCAACTCAGCATCGCTGATGCTGCCGAAGCCGAGGATGAAGCCCGCCCGCGGCGGAAGCGCGAAGTAGGCCGGCGAGAGGGGCCAGAGCCAGAGGCGCTGCTTGGCGGCGTGGGTCGAGAGCTTTACGTCGTCGAGACGGCGGCGGGTGGAGAGGGTGATGTGCATGCCAGCGCCGGCGCCATGCACCGTCCACGAGGGGCCGAGCACGGGCGCGAGCAGATCGAGCAGGGCCGACTGCTTGCGCGCGTACAGCCGGCGGCTGCGCTGGATGTGACGGGCGAAGTGTCCTTCGGCCAGAAAATCCGTCAGCGTCTCCTGTATCAGAAAAGGCGGGGCGATGTCGGCGGCATAACGCACGGCGGCGAAGGCGTTGGTCAAATCAGGCGGCACGACCAGGTAGCCGGCGCGCAGGCTGGGGAACATCACCTTGCTGAAGGTACCGATGTAGAGGACGCGGCCGTGGCGGTCCATGCCCTGGAGCGATTCGACGGGTTTGGAGGAGAAGCGATACTCGCCGTCGTAGTCGTCCTCGATGATCCAGGCGCCCTCGCGCGCGGCCCATTGCAAAAGCTGCAGGCGGCGCGCGGCGGCGAGGGTCGCCCCGAGCGGGTACTGATGCGAGGGAGTGACGTAGACGACGCGGGCGCGGCGGAAGCGGCGGATGCCGGTGGCGACGTCGAGGCCGTCGGCATCCACAGGAACGGGCAGCAGGCGCGCCGCGCCGGCGCGGAACGCCTCGCGCGCCAGCCAGTAACCGGGCTCCTCAAACCAGACGCCGGCGCCGCGGTCGCAGAGCACGCGCACAC
>JBOGKL010000062.1:0-22787 GCA_050745525.1 Terriglobales bacterium
CGCCGGCGCCGGCCAGGACCGGGGCGGGCGGCTGCAGCTTTTGCTGGAGACGCTGCAGGTCGCTTCCGCCGCGCGCGCTCAGGCGCCAGCCGAGCCCGAGCGCGGCGAGCAGCGCCACGAGGACGAAGGCGTCGAGCATCATGCGGCGGCCTCGAACTCGTCGTCCAGCCACTCCGGTTGCAGCGGGTGACCGGCGGAGGCGAGCCAGGCAGCGCATTGCGGCTGCAAGTGACCGCTATAGAAACGGCCGAGAACCTCGCCCTCGGGGCCGATTCCGGTGCGCTCGAAGCGGAACAGCTCTTGCATGCAGATGATGTCGCCCTCGACGCCGGTAATCTCGGCAATGCTGATCACTTTGCGCGAGCCGTCGGCGAGGCGGGCCAGTTGGATCACAAGGTGCAGGGCGGAGGCGATCTGCTGGCGGATGGCGCGGGCGGGCAGATTCAGGTTCGCCATGCTGACCATGGTTTCGAGGCGCCCCAGCGCATCGCGCGGGCTGTTGGCGTGGACGGTGGCGAGCGAGCCGTCGTGCCCGGTGTTCATCGCCTGCAGCATGTCGATGGCTTCTTCCCCGCGGCACTCGCCCATGATGATGCGGTCGGGCCGCATGCGCAGGCTGTTGATGACGAGTTGGCGCTGCAGCACGGCCCCCTGCCCTTCGAGGTTGGCCGGACGGGTCTCGAGGCGCACGACGTGCTCCTGTTTGAGCTGCAGCTCGGCGGCGTCTTCGATGGTGATCACACGCTCGTGTTCGGGGATAAAGCCGGAAAGCACGTTGAGCAGCGTGGTCTTTCCCGTGCCGGTGCCACCGGAAATGAGGATGTTGCGGCGTGCCATCACGCAGCAGCGCAGCACCTCGCACATGGTCGGCGAGAGCGTGCGACGTTCGAGCAGCATGGCGGCCGTAAGCGGGTCGGCGCCGAAGCGGCGGATGGACATACAGGGGCCGTCCAACGCCAAGGGCGGGATGATGGCGTTCACGCGCGAGCCATCGGGCAGACGCGCGTCCACCATGGGCGAGCTTTCATCAATCCGGCGCCCCACCCGGCTCACGATGCGGTCAATGATGCGGCGCAGGTGGGCGTTGTCGCGAAACACGACCGGGCAGCGGCACAACCGGCCGCCGCGCTCCACGTACACCTGGTCGGCGCGGTTGATCAGGATATCGCTGATAGAAGGATCCTGCAGGAGCTCTTCGAGCGGACCCAGCCCGAAGATTTCATCGAGCAGGTCGCGCTGCAAATCCTCGCGCTCGGCGCGGCTGAGGGGCACGGGCTCGAGCACGAGCAGAGAGCGGATGAGCGACGCCACTTCCTGACGCGCGGCGGGTTCGGGCATGCGCTCGAGTTGCTCCAGGTGGAGGCGCTCGAGCACGCGGCTATGGTAGTCAGCTTTGATTTGTTGATAGTCGGTGGCGGCGAAGGTCGAGGTCATGGTGAGGGTTCCTCAGGAGCCGGGTATCAGGCCTGGTGGGGGCGGGCGCGGAGAAACTGGCGCCAACCCTGGAGTTTGGGAGCTTCCGGGGTGGACAGCAGCGAGCGAGCCAATTCGTGGACGCTGCGCGCCCAGGCGGAGGAGGTCCGCAAGGCGAGAGGCTCGCCCGACTCGCCGGCCTCGTGCAGTGCGGCGAAGGCGTTGTCGAGCCGGCAACGGACGGGCAAGTGGGTGAGCGCCTCCAGACCGTCGAGCGCGGCCTGGGGGCGGGCATTGTAGCGATTGAGCACCAGCTCGAAGGGCAACCGGCGCGCGGGATCGAAGTATTGGCGCCGGGTGGCGGCGCTCCAGAGGGAAACCGTATCGGTCTGGCTCACCAGCAGAATGTGAGCGGCGGCCTCGAACAGATGGGCGGCGAGCGCGTCGTAGCGCGTGGAGAGGTCGGCGACGATGAGCGAGTGCGTTTGGCGGAGCAGGTCAAGCCATCCGTCGGCGTCGCGATCTGACGGCAGGGGAAGAGGCTCAGAAGGCCCGGCCAAAAGTTCGACTCCAGAGGAGTGGCGGAGCAGCAGGCTTTCGAGCAGTGACGGGTCGAGCCGCTCGGCGTGGCTGAGCAAATGATGGAGGGTGAATTGAGGTTTGAGGTTGAGATAATGCGCGGCGTGGCCGAGCGGGGCGGCATCGAGCAGCAGAACGGGAGAAGCGCCCTCGCGTGGGCGGCCCGTCTGCAGGGCCAGCGCCAGGTTCACCGCGAGCGTCGTGGCGCCGGCTCCGCCGCGGGCGGAAGCGACGGCAATGAGCTGGCCACGCGGAGCCGCCGTCTGGCTGCGGAGGCGGCAACGGGCCAGCGCCTCGTCGAGGGCCCCGGAACGCAGGGGCGCTTCCAGGTACTCGGAAGCGCCGGCCCGCATGGCCTCGACGATCCGGCGCGCCGGGTCCAGCGGACCGACGACCATCACCAGCCCCAGGCCCAGGTTCTGGCGCAGCCAGCGCACCATGGCCAGCGCTGCCTCCGCACCCGCCTCGGCGGCCGGAAGCGACAATAGGACCGCTTCGGGAGGGTGGCGGAGCAGGGCCGAGGGGGCGGCAAAGGGAACCGGAATCGGCAGAGAGGGAGCGACGAGCTCGGCCTGGGAGCTCTCCGCCGCCGCCATTTCCAGGTGCCGGCGTTCGCTGTCGTCCGCCGCCAGGATGGTGAGCTTTACTGCCATGATTGCCTTCCCAGCGACATCAGCGCCCGCCTGCCTTGCCGTCAAATTTCTGCGGATGCAAGAAGGGCTCGGGCATGCGCAGCGTGGGAGACGGTGCCCCGGCCCGCATCAGATGAGCGGTCACCACGACCATTAATTCGGTCCGGCTCTTGTTCGTATTGCTGCTTTCAAAGAACTTGCCCAGGATGGGGATCGAGGACAGGCCGGGAATCTTCGAGAAGACCTTGGTCAGGCGATTGTCGAGCAAACCGGCGATGACGAAACTCTGGCCATCCTTCAGTTCGAGTTCGGTGGAAGCACGGCGGGTCGTCAGCGCGGGGATGACAAACCCGGACATGGTCACGGCGTTGGAGTAATCGAGCGAGCTGACCTCGGGCATCACCTTCAGCTCGATGGTGCCGTCGGGCAGAATGTTTGGGGTGAAGTGCAGGTTGATGCCGTAGGGTTTGAACTGAATGGTGACGTTGTTCACCACGCCCTCACCCTGCACGACCGGGAAGGGGAACTCGCCACCGGCGAGAAAGCTCGCTTGCTGACCGTCCATGGCCACCAGGTTCGGTTCCGCCAGTATTTGCAGCAAATCCTTCTGTTGCAGGGTTTGCAGCAGAACTCCAAGATTGGCGCTGCGGCTGAACAGAAATACATTGAGCAGATCGTTCAGGGCGAAGGCGGCGGCGGTACCGCTGACGGTTCCCGGCAAGGATTGACTGGGAGCCGGGGCGGTTACGTTGGCTGGCGGTCCAAACTGACCGGTGCCGATCGAGCCCACCATGGCGGGCGCGGTCGAGAGCAGGTTGGCACCCAGTTGGGTGACCGCGCTACGGTCCACTTCGGCGAAACGGACCTGCAACAGCACTTCTTCGGGATCGGGAGCCGGATCCACGGTGAGGTCGTTCACGATTTTCGGGGCGAAGCTGGCGGCGACGTTGAGCACCTGCTTGGCCATGGCGGCGCTGGGCACGGTTCCGGTGAGCGTGAGGGCGTTGCCGCTGGAGGTGACCCGAAGTTGTTGCCGCGGGTAGAAGCCGGCCAACTCCTGCTGCAGCGGGGTGGGGTCGAGCGCGACATGGACGTTGTAGGTGCGCGGCTCGACAGCCCCACTCCACACCAGCAGCGAGACCTCGCCCGGGGACTTGCCTTCGACGAGCAACTGGTGGGGCGAGACCACAATGGCTTTGGCGATGGTGTCATCGGCCATGGCCACCCGTTCGAGGGGCTCCCGGCTCGACAGCAGAAGACTGTGGTGCGGAGCCAGATCCAGGGCGACGGCGGGCAGCGGGGCCAGGCTCATTCCTTCCATCGCGGCGGAAGCCGGCGCGGCCTCGGGCGCGGCCATGGCAGCCGCTGTCGCGCCTGGCGCCGGAGGCGCAGCCGCGGCCAGCCCGGGCGCAGGCAGATTAACGTCCGGCGGCGGCGAGGGCTCAGGCGGCGGCAAGGGGACGGCGAGCGCGCTGAACTCGAGCGCTTCCGGCTGCAAGGCCGCTGGAATGGAGCTAGCCCGCGGGAGCAGTGAAGCGAAGCTCAGGGCGGGGGCAAGGGGCCCCCAGACGGGCGTAAGACGAAGCTGGGGCGTCACGGCCTGCACTGGCTTTTGCGGTTGAGCGATAGGTGCCGAGGACTCAACCGGCGGCGGGGTTGGGTCGCCGGCGGTCAGGACTGCTCCCAGCGGCTCTGCCCGCCAGCGGGCTTCACTGACGGTGAGCCGCACGACGAGCCCGTTCGGAGGCAAAGGATCGAGCACTGGCATGAGGCGGACGGGCCGCCTTGTCCGGAGGGCGGGGTGATTCCGCCGGGGCGTTATCTTGACCTGGAACCCGAGCGGCCGGGGCGTGAGCTCGGCGAGCGTCAGAGGAACGGGCTGAACGGGGAGCAGGCGCACCAGCGGCGCGGGAGGCAGTACGGGCTCCGGGACAGTCACCCGGCCGGCGCCGGGCGCCAGGGCGAGCACGCCCAGACCGAGAAGAAAGCCATGCAATGGCCACGGTGTTGAATGAAGGTTGGAATGCATCATGACTCATGACTCCGGGCGAATAGCTCTAGACGCGTCAGGAACGGATCAGCGCTGGGGCACGGACGGGAACGAGAGGGTATGCCGCACCGAGCCCAGGAGCAATTCGACTTGGTGCGGCGGGGGAAGCGCGGCGCGATGGGGCGGGTTGGGGCGATGCATCCTGGCCACCCGGACGGGCGGGTGGCGCGGCGCGGGACGGTGATAGAGAGCAGTGTTGAGCACCGGCGCGATCTGTGGCCGTTGCTGGTCGAGCGGGTTGCGCAGGGCCAGTTGGATGTGGCCGAAGCGTTCCGCCAAGGCGAGTTTCTCCGCCCCGACGGGTGTCACCAGCAGCGTGATCACGGTGACGCGACTCGGTTTTCCGTTCGAGACCTGCTCCAGTTGCTCGCCTGCCGTCAGCACTTGCACGTTCGACAGGAGGGTGATGGTGGTGACCCCGCTGGGGTTACCCAGGGCGCTAGGGTTGCCGGTCAGCAGCACGTCCACGTGGGTGCCGGGGAGCACGTATCCGGCGACTGAAACCACGTCGTTGACCTTCACCGAAACTGCGCGCATGCCGGTGGGGATCAACGGGGGCAGGCCGGCGCCGGCGCCGGGGGTGGCCAGCATGTCGCCGAGGATGATCTGGCGCGGCACGGCAGCGGTGGTGAGGACGCGTCCGGCCAACTGCTGCGGGCGATGAAACACGTGGGCGGGCAGCGTTGCCGGCGGCAGCTCGACGGTGGTCAAATCGGCCGCCCGCAGCGGCACGCCCGGAGTCAACGGCTGCCTGGCTACGACCACCGGGGTGGTGCGCAAGCGGATGCGCCCGCTCTGCGATTGCCGCAAAGTGATCAGGCCGGCGATTCCGGCCAATGCCAACGCCATGACTGCCAAGCCCAGCCAGCGAGTACGCTTCATGTGAGTCGAGTCTCCATTGCAGGAAATTGCGAGCGGCTAGAGCGCGAGTGGTCTCAAACCAACAAGAGCGCGCAGATAATCCCGATCGCCAACGCGGGACCGAAGGGGGCGGCCACCGCATCGGCGGTGTCCAGGCGGCACTCGGGATTCGGGTGCAGGCCATAAATCCGCCAGCCGCGCACCAGAGAAGCCAAACGCTCGCCAAGCAATCCCAGGCGCCGCCGGCGCGCCAACTGCACCAGCGCGACCGCGGCGGCCACCAGCAGGGCCAGGATTACGCTCAAACACCAGACCCGTAGCCCGAGCAGGGCGCCGGCGGCGGCCAGCCACTTGGCATCACCACCACCGACGGCGTCGAGCTGCCACAGCAACGCCCCGAGAGCCAATCCCAGAACCGTAGCCAGGAGCGAGGATCGCCCGACGCCGGTCAGGAGGGCGTGTCCCAGCCCCAGGGTGCCTGCGGTGACCGTGAGCCAGCGCGGAATGGTGCGCCAACTCAGATCCCACACCGCGGCCAGGCAGGCGAACCAGAGGATCAACGCCGGCCATGTAGGCACGGCTCAATTGCCCGGCGGGCTGATCTTGCCGGCAATGTTTTGCACGACGGTGGAAATGTCGGTGCCGAGCGTGGTGAAAGCGGCGAGAGCGATGGCGGCAACCACGCCCAGGGCGATGGCGTACTCGGCCAGATCCTCGCCGCTATCATCGCTCCAGAAGCGAGCGATTTTATGCTTCATACGTGTTTCTCCTTGAGAGCATTTCGCGTGTCAGGCGGGGCAGCAACTGGCTGCTCCGATCAGTGACGCTGAATGGATGCCTCCCAGGGGAATTGACGTTGTGTTGTATCTTCTACCACCTGCAATAGAACACGCCACGCCGCACCGGAACGGCACGAATCCGTGGGGTCTCATTTTGGCCCCCGGCATTGTCCCGATCACGCCGACAGTTCTTGTGGCGCTATGTAAGGTTGTGCCTTGCCGGCGGCTTTATGCCGCAGTAGAGCCAGCGCTCGTCGGCGAGTACACGTCGTTGCACGGGAACCGGGCATAGCTTTCTGGTCCTGGCAACTGAGGGCCTAATCCCGGTCCACTCGCGCCGGTACAACTCCTTCGGGCCATCGCTGTGCAACCCTTTGCATAAATACGCCTTGGCGCGTAAGAGCGGAAGGACATACATCTTCCAGTCTCGAGGAGAAGTGGTGAAGACCACACTGGCCCCCGGCTTGGCGACACGCACCATTTCGCGCAGGTACTGCGCGTACACGTCTTCGTTGGGCAGGTGTTGAAAGACCAGATAGGCCAGCACCAAGTCGGCTGCATCCGGGGCGAGTGGCTGGAGGGTGTCGCCACTCGTGAGATGGAAACGGATGTTGGCCGGCGCGCCGCGTTTACCGCGCTCGATCATTTCCGGGGAAATATCGAAGGCATGCACGATGCCGACCTCACGGCCAATGACGCGCGAGAGGCGGCCAATGCCACAGCCGATTTCTACGACCGTGTGGCTGCGGTCGGGGCGGTAGGCGGCGTATTGCTTAATGTCATTCCAGATTCTGGCGCCGGACTGCCAGAAGGCTTCCAGATTCGGGTGGGTGTAGTCAACGAACGACGACACATACCAGTACGGGTTTTCCAGCGCTTTACTGTCCCAGAAGCGGCGAGAAGAACAGAGCGATGTCACGGGTTTCCAAATGGGAGCCCAGCAATTCGGCGGCCACTCAGTCGGGCGGGTCTTAGACCCACTCGCCTTGGCGCAGAACGGGGTCGGCACGGCCGTCGGAAGAGATGCCGTCTACGTCAATGCGGGCGGAGCCGATCATCCAGTCCACATGAATGAGGCTTTCGTTGGCGCCGCGGGCGGCGAGCTCAGATGGAGAGGCGGTGTCGCCGCCCTCGAGGCAGTGGCTGTAGGCCTGACCAAGAGCGATATGGCAGGCGGCGTTTTCGTCAAAAAGCGTGTTGTTGAAAAGCAGGCCGCTCGAGGCAATCGGCGAGGAGTGAGGCACGAGCGAGACCTCACCCAAGCGGCGGGCGCCTTCGTCAGTCTCCAGCATCCGCTGCAGGACCTCGTCGCCACGAGAGGCATGCGCTTCCACTACGCGACCATGATCGAAGCGAACCGCGATGTCGGTGATGAGGGTGCCCTGATGCGAGAGCGGCTTGGTGCTGGTGACGGCACCATCCACTCGGTCTTTATGGGGGGTGGTGAAAACTTCTTCGGTGGGGAGATTGGGGATGCAGTAGATGCCATTGCCGGCGGTCGTACCTCCGCCCATCCAGAGGTGGCCGTCGGAGAGCCCGACGCGGAGGTCGGTACCGGGCCCGCGGAAGTGGAGGGCGGCGTAGCGGCGGGCGTTCAACCAGGCTGCGCGCTCATGCAGTTTGGCGTCGTGCTGCTTCCAGGCCCCGACCGGATCGGGAAGATCCGCGCGGGAGGCGGCAAAGATCGCATGCCACAGGCGTGCTATGGCTTCGCCCTGCGAAAGATCAGGGAAAACCGCCGCCGCCCAAGCGGGCGTGGCTGAGGCAACAATGGTCCAGTTGATGTCGTGGCGCGTGATCAGTTCCAGGGCGGGACGGTAGGCCTTCGACGTCGCCTGATTCGCCCGGCTGACCTTTTGCGGGTCTTGCCGCGACAGCAGCGAGGGGTCGCTACCGGTCACTGCCAGCCGCGCCGCGCCGCCACGGAAGGCCGCAGCCATGCCATCGTAGAGCCAAGCGGGGGCACAATCGAAGCTCGCGTCCGGGGCGTAGCGGTAGCGCAGAAGCGAGGACTCCTCGTCGCTCAGCAGAGGGGTCACGAGCGATGCGCCGGCGCGGTAGGCGTGTTCGGTAATGCGGCGGACCAGAGGCAGGGCGTCGAGCGTCGCCGTCATGACCAACTGTTGTCCGGGAGCAAGGCCCAGGCCGGAATGGACGGCGACCTGGGCGAGGCGATCGAGCTTTTGGTCAAACGATGCTGCCGGGGTGGAAGAGGCCATAACAAAATTATCGGGTGCGGACCGGGGAGACGCAAGAAGGCGCGGGCCGATTTCCTTTTTCGACTCCGGGCGGAGTACACTCGATACGTCACACCGGACTCATTGAGGAGATAAGTATCGTGGACCTGAAATCCTGCCGTGCCTTGCTGGTTTCCTGTTTCTTCCTGGGCTTGAGCGTGGGGCTGGCGGCGCAGATGGCGCCGGGGCAACTGACCGGCGCGCTGCATTGGCGCAGCGTGGGTCCCTATGAGGGCGGACGGGTTACGAGCGTGGTGGGTGTCCCGTCGGAGCCCAACGTCTTCTATATGGCCGCGGCCGGGGGCGGGGTATGGGAGACCACCGATTACGGGCATAGCTGGAAGAACGTTTCCGACAAGTACTTCCGGACGGGCAGCGTCGGCGCCCTCGCCATCGCACCGTCGAACCCGAAGATTATTTATGCCGGCACGGGTGATTCCGCGCCGCGCAACACGGTGCTCACCGGGGCGGGGATGTATAAGTCCACGGATGGGGGTAAGACGTGGACGTTTGTCGGGCTGGGGGAGACGCACATCATTACCTGGATCCTGATTGATCCGCAGAATCCTAACGTGGTGTACGTCGCCGCGCTGGGCCATCTGTTCGGACCCAATCCGGAACGCGGCGTGTTTAAGACCACCGACGGTGGTGCGACCTGGAAGAAGATTCTCTACGTCAACGAACATACCGGGGCCATCACCATGGCCATGAATCCGGATAACCCCAACGTCGTCTACGCGGCCATGTGGGAGATGACGCGGCGGCACTGGACGTTCTCGAGCGGCGGACCCGGCAGCGGCATTTATAAGACCACCGATGGAGGGGCGACCTGGACGAACATTTCACACCGTCCGGGGCTGCCTACAGGTATTTTCGGTAAAGTCGGCATCGCCGTGGCGCCGAGCGATCCGAAAGTGGTGTACGCGCTCATCCAGGCCGAGTACAAGGGACAGGCAGGAGGGCTCTTCCGGTCCAACAACGCCGGCGCCAGCTGGACGATGGTCAACAACAGCATGAACATCACCCAGCGCGCCTTTTATTACTCGCGCGTGTACGTGGACCCGAAGGACCCAAATACGATCTACATGCCCAATGTCAGCTTCGAAGTCTCGCATAACGGGGGTAAGAAGATCACCACCATGCGCGGGCCGCTGGGCGACAACCACACGGTTTGGGTCAACCCGGACAACACCAAGATCATGATTGAGGGCAACGACGGGGGCGCGGTCATCACCCAGGATGGCGGCAAGTCGTGGAGCTCGCAAAATAACCAGCCCACGGGGCAGTTTTATCACGCCAACCTCGACCAGCAGTTTCCGTTTCATATCTACGGGGCGCAGCAGGACAACAGTTCCAAGGAGGGGCCGAGCGCCGTACCGGGCGGGAGCATTCCGCCGGTATGGACCAATGTGCAGGGCGGGGAGATGAGCTGGGTGGTACCCACGCCCGGGCGGCCCTGGATTACCTATGGCAGCGGATACTACAGCAAGGAGTGGCGCGAAAATCGGCGGACAAAACTGATCACCAACGTCAGTCCCTGGCCGGCCTATAAGTTCGGCCTGGCGGGGGTGAAGATCCGCTATCGCTTCGGGTGGATTCACCACCCGCTGGTGTTTGCCCCCGGCAATGCGAACGAGATGCTGTTCGGGGCGAACGTGCTGTTTGAGAGCGAGGATCAAGGCATTCACTGGAAAGTGATCAGCCCCGACCTCACGCGCAACGACAAGCGCAAGCAGGGGCGGCCGGGCGGGCCGATCAGCGCCGATGTGACCGGCGAGGAGATGTTCGACACGATTTCCTCGATTGCCGTGTCGCCGCTCACCGACAACGTCATCTGGGTCGGCTCCGACGACGGTCTGGTGCATGTCAGCACCGATGGAGGCGCGAACTGGAGCGGTGTGCGTCCGCCGCAACTGCCGACCTGGTCCACGATCACCTGCATCGAACCGTCGCACATCGACGCGGGCACCGCGTTCGTGTCGGCGAGCCGCTACGACTGGGACGACTTCCATCCGTACGTGTACAAGACCACCGATTACGGCAAGACCTGGGTCCCGCTCACCACCGGGCTGCCGCAGAACGAATACATTGAGAGTGTGCGGCAGGACCCCGGCGACGCGAAACTGCTGTTTGCCGGCACCAGCGATTCGGCCTACTTCAGCCTGAATGGAGGCGCGCAGTGGCTGCCGCTGAAGCTGAATCTTCCGGCCGTGCGCGTGGATGACGTCGAGATTCAGCCGGCGCAGCACACCGTGGTGCTGGCGACGTTTGGCCGCGGCTTCTGGCTGTTGGACAACCTGCAGTTCCTTGAGCAGTTGGCGTCAGCCCACGTGGCCAGCGCGGCGCCCTACCTGTTCCAGCCGCAGCAGGCGTGGCTGACGACGCGGCGCGGTGGTGGCTATTCGCGGGGCGGGGCGGGTGGAGAGAACCTGGCGCCCGGCGTCACCGTGTTCTATCACCTACCGGCCCACTACAGCGGCAAAACACCGGTGAAGCTGAGCTTCAGCACCGCCGATGGCACCTTGATTCGCAGCTTTACGTTGCCGGTCAAGCCGCCCAAGTCTCCGTTTGGCGGGCCGGCACGGAAGCCGAAGCCGCTGAAGGCGGGGATGAACCGCTTCGTATGGAATTTGCGTTATGCGAATGCGGTAGACGTGAAGGGCATCTTTAATTCCGGCTTCGCGGCTTCCGTCCCGGTCGGGCCGGAAGTGGTGCCGGGGAACTACTACGTCACGCTGAGCTACGGCGGCGCTACGCAGCGGCAGGAGTACACCATCAAGCTGGATCCGCGGCTGACGACCACGCAAGCCCAACTGCAGCAGCGCTTTGAACTGCTCATGCGGATTCACAACGCACTGAATCAACTGGACACGACGCTGAACCGCGCGCTGGCGGAAAAGACCGCGCGGGTGAAGGCGCACTCGACAAGCGCTGCGTTGACGAAGCTGAGCAGCGACATTGACAGCTTGGTGGATCTGAAGATTCAGTCGGGCGAAGGTGCCTTGGTGTATCCGGGGCGGTTGCGCGGATGGCTGACCTCGATCGCCAGCCAGGTGGACCTGGCGTTGGTCCCGCCCACGCCGGCCATGGTCGAGGTGGCGAACGGCTACGTTCAGGATGCGGCGAACGGCGTCGCGCTTCTTAAGTCGGACCTAGCTGCCGCGAAATAAGCTGCCGGTTAGGCGAGGGCGGCACGCAAAACGGCGCTGCCCTCGCGCACCATGGCCGTCGAGGAGCTGAAGGAGAAGCGGAGCGCGTCGCGGCAGGAGCGGCCGAAGGCGGAGCCGGGCGCGTTGCCGAGACCGCGCGCGGCCAGAGCATCGGAGAGGGCATCGGCATCGGCAACGCCGAAACGGCGATAGATGGCCGGATCGAGCGAAACCCACAGATAAAACGCACCGCGGGGCACAAAGGCGTGTACGCCTTCGAGGCCCCCGAGCGCGGCGAGCAGAAGGTCGCGGCGCAGGCGATACTCGGCGCACATTGTGGCCAGATGCCCCTGATCGCCGGTGACGGCGGCGAGAGCCCCGGCTTGCGCCAAGCTGTTTACGCCGTTGATGGTGCAGCGCAGCAGCTTGGGAATCAGCTCATGCAATTGCTCCGAGCGGGTCACGATATAGCCCACCCGCAGGCCGGGCATGGCGTGGCTCTTGGAGAACGAGTAGACGGTCACCGTGCGCGACGGATCAGCCTCGGGCAGTGAGGCAATGGAGTGATGCACGCTCGGAGCGTAGATGATGTCTTCATAGGCTTCATCGGCCACGAGCCAGAGCCCGCGCTCGCTCGCCAGTGCCGCAATGGCGGCGAGGGTGTCGCGCTCAAGGACCGCGCCGGTGGGGTTGTGCGGCGTGTTGAGGAAGATGGCGACGGTGCGGGGGGTGATGGCGGCCTCAATGGCGTCAGGACGGTAGGCGAAATCGTCCTCGCGGCGCAGGGGCACGCCGACGGGAGTGCCGCCGGCGAGGCGGATGTTCTCTCCGACTTCGGTCCACATGGGATCGGGGATGATTACCTCGTCGCCGGGCGAGAGCAGCGCGCCGAAGGTGACGTAGAGCGCGTGCATGGCGCCGTTGGTGAGGAAGACATCCTGCTCGCTGAGGCCGGGCATGCGGTTCACGGCCGTACATTTTTGCGCCAGCGCCCGCCGCAGAACCGGAATGCCGTTGTTGGGTACGTAATGGGTCTGGCCGGCGCGGCCGGCGGCGGTGATCGCTTCCAGAACTCCGGCGGGGGGAGCAAAGCCCGGATCGCCCGACTCGAAGCGGTAGACGGTGGTGCCGGCGGCTTGGGCCGCCAACAGGCGCTCGCGGATTTCGACGATGCGGCCCATCGAGATCCGATCCAGCGGGCGTGACAGGGATGGCACAACGGCGATGGCGGTCTTCACGGCAATGTTCTCCCAAGGGCGGAACTCTCCCCGCGCACGGAGCAGAGTGTGGTCAAAAGTTTAGAGCAACGCGATGCGGGTGTAAACCGCCTGCGCGGGTTACATTCTTTTATTGTCCGGTGGGCTGGAAGCTCGCCTGCATCATCGGAAGCCAGGTGTTGGGATCGAGCACCACGGAGGTGGGCGCCTGCGCCGACGGCAGTGAGAAAGTGTTGTCGCGCGCGTTCAGCCAGACGGTGGAGGTTTGAGGGCCGCGCGCGAAGCGGAACCGGTTGGCCGGCGCGGGCGTGGTGATGCCGATCTGGAGCGGCATGCGGTAGACGCCCTGCGGTTGGGTCTCGTTCAGCGTAACGTGCAGCGTGTGCGCGGCGGCATCGTAGCGCCAGGTCCCGTGCAATTGCATGATGCCGCCGCGGTGCAGCCACTCCTGGAAGAACCAGGTGAGGTCGCGGTCGTGCGCCGGGCATTGGCCGCTGGCGGCGCAGGCGTCCTCCATGGCGTGCTGGAAGTCGAGGCTGGTGGCGCTGCTGTCCTTGTAACGGCGGTAGTAGAGCCGGAGACCGGCCCAGAAGTTTTGCGTGCCCAGCACGCCGCGTAGCATGTGCAACACCATCGCGCCGCCCTGGTAAATCTGGGTTGAGTTGTTGAAGACGTTGCTTGCCGTGCGCAGATTGTTGTGCACCACGGTGTCGTTGGGATGCGCCAACTCGTAGCGGCGCGCCATCGCCGCCGTGCGCTTCACGCCGGTAATGAAGGCGTCGTGGCCGGAATGAAACTCGGTGTAGAGGAGGTTGCAATAGGTCGCGAAGCCCTCGCTCAGCCACACGTCATCCCAATCGCTTTCCGTAACCGAGTCGCCAAACCAGTGGTGCGCCATCTCGTGCGCTTCGGAGCCATAATGACCCCCGTAATAGAAGATCGTCGTCGCCGGTTCGGTGGCCCCGGCGCTGCCGGCCGCCTCCACCTGAGCGAGTTTTTCGTAGATGTAGGGGCCGATGTGGCTGGAGTAGAAATCGAAAATCGAGCGCGTGTTGTCCTCGAGGTTGCGCACGTCGGGGGAGTTGACATCCTGGGGATAGACCCAGGCGGAAAAGGGCACGCCGTGCGAGGCGCCGAAATACTCAACCGCCATGCGCCCGATGCCGAGCGAGTACTGCCAACTGGGGATGGGAAGCGTTTCCGTCCAGGTGGTGCGGCGCAGTCCGCCAGGCAGATCCAAGACCTGGGTGAGCTTGCCGTTGGAGATCACGTGATACTGGCTGGGCGCAGTCACGCTGATGGTTTTGGTGGCCTTGACCGAGATGTGATCAATCGTAGCCAGCCAGTTGCGCGCGCGGTTGGGCCAGTTATCGGTGAACCAAACGCGGTCGCCGTAGCGGTTCTTGCCGATATAAAGGCCTGTGGCGGGCACGCCGTGATAGTCCACGGTAAAGGTGAAGGTCTGGCCGGCAACCGCAGGAGATGGGAACTGCACCTGGAGCCGGTCATTGCGGTGGGTGTAGGTCAGCGACTGGCCGTCGGCGCCGTCTACAGCTGTGACGGCCATGCCGTAGCCCACGCTGGTGAGCACGGGAGCGGGAGCGCCGCCGCGACGGCGTGCGCGCGAGGGCTGCTGCAAGCACGGGTTCAGCCGGTCGGGCGTCTGCGGCTGGGTGCGGAGGTTGCACAGGTTCAGCGTGATGGAACGCACGCCGCTCTCCAGGAAACGCAGCTCGACGGTGTCACGCACGGTGAGCGCGTTGGAGGCATCCGACACGGAGACGGCGAAGGCGTAGTGCAAGATTTTAATGCCGGGCTGGCGCGGGAACTGATCAGCGGCGAGCGGCAGCGCTAAGGCCAGACAGAGGACGGCGGCGAGGAGCAGACTGAGGCGCGGGAGTGAGCGGTGAGGCGGTCTCATGGCGGATATTGTATCCCAAAGAGACGTGGGCGCAACATGGTAGGCGCGGGATAGATGCAGGCGGCCATGGGCGCTTACTTCGGACATGTGTGGCTGGTGCGGCTGATTATTCAGCGGGGCCTGGCCGCGGTGTATGTGGTGGCGTTCGCGAATGTTGTGCGGGAATTTCCGGCGCTGCTGGGCGAGCACGGACTGCTCCCGGTGCCCGCGTTCACGCGCCGGGCGCGCTTCCTCGAAACGCCGAGCTTGTTTCACTGGCATTATTCCGACCGGCTGGCGCGGGCGGTGGGCTGGGCCGGAATCGTGCTGGCGCTGGTGGCGCTAAGCGGCGTGGGCGAATCCGGACCGGTGTGGGTGCCAATTCTGCTGTGGCTGGTGCTGTGGTTTCTGTACCTGTCGGTCGTCAACGTGGGCCAGGCGTTCTACGGCTTCGGGTGGGAATCCATGCTGCTGGAGGCCGGGTTTTTCGCCGCGTTTCTGGGGCCGGGATGGATGCGGGCGCCGCTCGTCCCGGTCCTCATCCTGCGCTGGATGCTGTTTCGCACCGAGCTGGGCGCCGGACTGATCAAGCTGCGGGGTGACCCCTGCTGGCGCGACCTCACCTGCCTGTACTATCACTACGAAACCCAGCCGTTGCCCAATCCGCTGAGCCGGCGGTTTCACCGCATGCCGCGCTGGATGCACCGGAGGGCGGTGCTGTTCAGCCACTTCGTGCAGGTGGTGGTGCCTTTCGGGCTGTTTGCGCCGCAGCCGGTGGCGGCGGTGTGCGGCGGGCTGATCATTGTGCAGCAACTGCTGCTGACCGTGAGCGGCAACTACTCGTGGTTGAACTGGTTGACGGTGGTGCTGGGCGTGTCGGCCTTCAGCGATGCCACGCTTGGATTCCGTTCGCCGGCCACGCGGGCGGCGCCGATGGCCATGCTGATCGTGTGGGCGGCGCTGGCCGTGTTCACCGTGATCGCCAGCATCGAGCCGGTGCGCAACCTCGTGTCATCGCGGCAGGCGATGAACCGCAGTTATAACCCGCTGCACCTGGTTGGCTCCTACGGCGCGTTCGGTTCGGTGACGAAGGAGCGGTATGAGATCGTGCTGGAAGCGACGCGCGATGCCGTGCTGAGCGAAAGCACCGAGTGGCGGGAATATGAGTTCCGGGCCAAACCGGGCGACCCGCGGCGGCGGCCGCCGCAGGTGGCGCCCTATCATCTGCGCCTGGACTGGTTGATGTGGTTTCTGCCGTTTTCCGTGCGTGTGCAGCAAGGCCAGTTGTGGATGCCCGGTTACGAGTTCTGGTTTCTGCGGCTGGCGCAGCGCTTGCTGACCGCCGATGCCGCCACGCTACGTCTGCTGCGGAGCGCGCCGCTGGGGACGGAGCGTCCGGCGTTTGTGCGCGCGCTGTATTATCGCTACCGCTTCAGTACGCGCGAGCCGGCGCGCGGCGAAGGCGCATGGTGGACACGCGAGCTGGTGGGCACGTACCTGCCGCCGATGTCCGAGCGCGCGCTGGCGCGGCTGACGTAAGGCGCTGTTAGCGGACGCTCGCGACCGGGGCGGCTGCCGTGGGCGCGGCGACCGCGCTCACAGCGCGCTCGAGGCGCGGGAGCAGCGACTCGAGCTCGGCGATGGAAGCGACGCCGATCGAGATGCGGAACCAGCCCTCGCCTTCCGCCGCGCCAAAGGCGCCAAACGGCACTATGCCCACCTGCGCCGCGCGCAGGAGGTAGCGGCGGACATCATCGTCGCTCGTGAGCAGCTCGCCCTCGTGTGTGCGGCGGCCATGCAGGGCGAAGCGCACGCTGGCGTAAATGGCTCCCTGCGGCGCCAGGCTATCCACGGGCAGGCCCGCTTGGCGCATCGCCTGCAAGCCGTTGTGGACGACGGCGAGGCGCGCGGCCGCTTCGCGCCGCATCCAGGCGATGTACTCATCCACGGCGGCGCGGTCGGCGAGCAGCTTGGCCGTAGCCACTTGTTCGGGCATGGGCGCCCAGGCGCCGACATGGCCATTGATCTTGTTGATGGCCTTGGTGATGTGAGGGGGCGCGATGGCCCAGCCGACGCGCAGCCCGGTCGAGGCGAAGCATTTGGAGATGGCGTCAATCTTGATGGTGTAGGGCGCCATCGCCGGGCGCAGCACGAGCGGATCGGGATGCACGGTGCCGGGCGTGGTGACCATCCAGTAGACCTGGTCGTAGAGCAGGTAGAGGGGCTTTTCGGTGCTGCCGCGGCGTGCGTTTTCCTCGAGCACGGCGTCGCAGATGCGGCCCAGTTCCTCGGGCGCCAGCGAGCTGCCGGCGGGATTGAGGGGCGAGTTTAGCGCCAGCAGGCGTGCACCGCGCAGGTGGGGGCGCAGCGCGGCGGCGGTGGGCAGAAAGCCGGTCTGCTTGGGGCAGGGGACGCGCACCTGCACGGCCTCGACCATGTCGCAGTAATACTCGTTGTTCCAGCCGGGGACGCCGAAGACGACGCGATCGCCGGCTTCCACCAGCGCGCGATAGGCGGCATAAATCACCGGCCGGGCGCCGGCGGCAACGACGACCTCATCGAGCGCGACCTCGCATCCGCCGCGCTGGGCATAGAAGCCGGCAATGGCGCGGCGCAGCGGTTCGATGCCGATGGCCGGGGGATAGTTCGTCGCTCCGGCGTGCAGCGCCTCGACCACGCCGTCTTCAAGAGCGCGCGGGATGCGGAACTGCGAGGAGCGAAAATCGCCTATCGTCAGGTTCAGAATCGGCTGGCCCTGGGCGATGAGCTCGCTAATCTCGGCCCCGATACCCAGAATCGCCGAGCCCTTCAGACGCTGCGCGAGGTCGGTCAGGGGAAGGGATGGCATGCCCTTAGCTTATCCCTCTTC
This sequence comes from Terriglobales bacterium, assembly GCA_050745525.1. Classification (GTDB taxonomy): domain Bacteria; phylum Acidobacteriota; class Terriglobia; order Terriglobales; family SCQP01; genus SCQP01. The sequence goes on from JBOGKL010000062.1 coordinate 17,687, forward strand.
GACCTCTTCATCGGCCTCGCGTTCGATGCTGACGGCCAGATCGGCGCGCACGTCCTTGAACAGGTGCAGGGGGACTTTGTGCTCGCCCAGGGTCTTGAGCGGATCGGGCAAATCAATTTTGCGGCGGTCGAGGTCGTAGCCGCGCTCGGCGAGCGCGTGCATGATGTCCATCGAGGTGACCGAACCGAACAGCGCCTCCTTGGCGCCGGCGCGGCGCTGGAAGCTGAGCTTTACCTGCGCCAACTGGCCGGCAAGGGCGAGAGCGGCGTCGCGGTCGCGGGCCTCCTTGCGGTCGGCGGAGGAGCGCATTTGCTCGATGTTGCGCAGATTGGCTGCGGTGGCGAGAATCGCCTTGCGCTGGGGCAGCAGGAAATTGCGGCCGAAGCCGTCGGCGACCTTGACCACATCGCCCTTGCGCCCGAGCTTTTGAACATCTTCCTTGAGAATGATTTCCATGGTTACAGCTCCGCCGCAAACGGGAGCAGGGCGATCTGGCGCGCCTGCTTGATGGCGCGGGTGAGATGGCGCTGGTGCTGGGTGCAGGTACCGCTGATGCGGCGGGGCACGATCTTGCCGCGTTCGGCCACGAACTGCTGCAACAGCCGGTAATCCTTGTAATCAATCTTGTCTATGCGTTCGACGCAGAACTTGCACACTTTGCGCCGGCGCACAAACTGCTTTTTGGGGCCGGAGGCGCCGCGGGCAGCGGCGGGTCCGGTGGGGCGTTTTCCATCGTTCATGGTAGTCTCCTCGTGGCCGCCGCGGTCAGTAGGCGGCCTCTTCGCGGCCTTCGGTGGCGACGTCTTCGGGCACGGCGGCCTCCTCCATCAGGGTGGCGGGTTCGGGGGCGGGCTCGGGGCGCGCCGGGCGCCGCGCCAAACGCGCGGCGCGATGCCGGCGGCGCTTTTCCAGCTGCTTTTCGCGCTCATCGGTGCGCACCGCCAGGTACTTGATCACTGGCTCGCTGATGCGCAAACGGCGCTGCAGCTCGGCAATGACTTCGGTGCCAGCCGATTCCAGGTCGAGCAGGACGTAGTTGCCCTCGCGGAATCCGCGCACGCGGTAGGCGAGGCGGCGCCGGCCCAGCTTATCCACCTGACGCACGGTGGCGCCACCGCCGGTGGCGGCCGCTTGCAGGCCCTCGATCAGCTTATCGGCTTCCTCGTCGGCCAGATCGGGCCGCAGAATAAAGATCACTTCGTAAGTACGGTTCATCATCCTTGCCTCATGCTTCACTCTCGGCGCGGGGGGTGGCGTTAAAGCGGGTCATCGCCGCCGGCATGCCTTCCCGCAACACTGTTTCCACCACATCGGCGGCCAAGCCCGCCGCCTCCCGCGCCCGCGCCTGGTCGGCCTTGTTCCAGCGGCTCAACACAAACGCCACCCGGTCCTCGACCGGATGCGGCGGGCCGATGCCCAACCGCAAGCGCGCAAACTCGGTCGTACCCAAACTGGCGACGATCGAGCGCAAGCCATTGTGGCTGCCCGCCGATCCCCGCTCCCGCAGCCGGACCGTGCCCAGGGGCAGGTCCAGCTCGTCACAGATCACCATCCATCCCGCCACCGGCTGCTTGCGCAGCAGTTGCGCGATGGCCGCGCCGCTGAGGTTCATATAAGTCAGCGGCTGGGCCAGCCACAGCGACCGGCCCGCCAGGCGCCCGCGTCCGGTGAGGGACTGGCATTCCCGGGTGCGCAGGCGCATATCGGCGCGCCGCGCCAACTCCTCCACCGCCTGGAAGCCGAAATTGTGAGGCGTCGCCTCGTATTCGGCGCCCGGATTGCCCAGCCCCACCACAAGAAACGGACCGTCAAACGGGTCGTCGGGGTTGGCGCCTTCCATGGCGGGCTACTTCTTCTTCTCCTTCTTTTCCTGCTTCTCCTCTCCGGCGCCCTTCTCCGCCGCCGGTTCCTCCTCGGTCTTGCCTTTCTTGATCACTTCCGGTTCGGCGGCGGTGGCGGCGGCTTCGGCCGGCGCCGCCTCGACCACTTCCTTGACCGCAACCACGTGCACGATGACGCGGTCGGCGTCGGTGAGCAGGCGGCGGCCTTCGCCCGGGGCCAAATCCGCGGCGCGGATGCTCTGGCCGATGGCGAGCGCACTGACATCCACGGCGATCTGCTCGGGAATGTCGCCCGGCAGGCACTCGATTTCCACCTCGCGCGTGACCACCTCGAGGATGCCGCCCTGCGTCTTCACCCCCATGGCCTCGCCGTGGGTGTGGATGGGGACGCGCACGCGGATGGCTTGATCCATGGCGATGCGCTTGAGGTCCACGTGCAGGAGATGGCCGCGCAGCGGCTCGCGCTGCCAGTCCACGACCATGACGGCGGTGGTTTCACCGCCGGCGACGTTGAGATGGAAGATGGTGTTGTGGCCGGACTCGGAGTGCAGAATGCGTCCGACCTGTTTGGGATCGAGGCTCAGGCTGAGCGGCTGCTGCCGCGCGCCATAGAGGGTGGCCGGAATCAGACCCGCGCGCCGCAACTGCCGCGCCGGACCTTTGCCGCGTCCGTCGCGGGGCTGGGCTGCTAATTCCAGGGATATCGCCATAATCGCTAGCTCCTACACAAATAACAAACTGACCGAGGTTTCCTCGTGAATCGAGCGGATCGCGGCGGCCATAAGGCCGGCGATGCTCAGAACCTGGATGCGCGCGCGCGTCTGCGCGGCTTCCGACATCGGGATGGAGTTGGTCACCACGACGCGCTCCAGGGGGCTGCCCTCCAGCCGTTCGATGGCCGGGCCGCTGAGGACGGCGTGGGAGGCGCAGGCCAGGACGCGGCGGGCGCCGTTGCGCACCATCGCTTCGGCGGTTTTCACCAGCGTGCCGGCGGTATCAATAATGTCGTCGAGGATGACGACGGTGCGGCCCTCGACATCACCGATGACGTTCATCACTTCGCTGACGTCCATGGCCACGCGGCGCTTGTCCACAATGGCGAGAGCGGCGTCGAGCTTTTTAGCGAAGAAGCGCGCGCGTTCGACACCGCCGGCATCGGGGGAGACGATGGTCAAATCCGCCAGCTCCAGGCGCCGGAAGCAATCCACCAGCACCGGCGAGGCGAAGAGATGGTCCACAGGGATGTTGAAAAAACCCTGAATCTGGGGCGCGTGCAGATCCATCAATAGCGCCCGGTGCGCGCCCGCGGTGGTCAACAGATCGGCCACGAGCTTGGAGGAGATGGGCACGCGCGGCTTGTCTTTGCGATCCTGGCGCGCGTAGCCGAAGTAAGGGATCACGGCGGTGATGCGGCGCGCCGAAGCCCGCTTGAGCGCGTCAATCATCAGCAGCAGTTCCATGAGATGGACATCCACGGGCTCGCAGGTGGGCTGGATCACGAAGACATCGGCGCCACGGACATTTTCCAAAATCTGGACGTAGTTTTCCCCGTCGCTGAAGCGCGTCAGGCGGCATTGGCCCTGCTCCAGGCCCAGGCGGGCGCAAATCTCGTCGGTGAGGGCGGGATTGGCCGTGCCGCTGAAAATTTTCAGCTTCTCGTCGAAGCGGGCCTTGCGCGGAGCACGCGCGGGCTGGGCCTCTGGGCGCGGCTTTTCCGCTTTGCCCTGATCGAGTTTTACGGGACCGGTCGCCATAATCGTTCGCCACTGGCTGGGGCGTTAGGATTCGAACCTAAATGCCATGCTCCAAAGGCATGTGTCCTGCCATTGGACGACGCCCCAAAAACTTGCACTCCCTCACTCTGTCTGCAGTGCCCGCTGGTAAGCGCGGCGGCTGAGGAAGCGGGCGCGCCAACTGCAAAACTGGCGCGACAGGCTTCGAGCCCCTGCCTCTGCCCGGTCCGCGCTTGCGTACAAGGCGAACTGGGCAGCTCCACTGCCGGTTAGACCAACCCAGGCAGCGGAGGAGCGGCAAAGTTGAGAGTGAATGCGCGAAAAGTCCGGGGAAAGAGAGAAGACTCCGGCAAGGAAGTCGTTCTCGATTCCGGCATGGACTTTCGGCCCGGCCACCCCTGCGGGTGGCATCCGCGGACCGCGGTTCCGTAACTTGCGGAACGCCGGCAACACCTGATCAACCAGGCTGCAGAACCCTAATAGTGTATCTGACCGGGCGGAGCCGGTCAATGGCGGCGATGCCGGGTGAGATTGATCCCAAGCGGCGAAGGCGGAGGGGGTGGAAAGCCCGGCGCCGACAGCATCGCGCGGCATGGACAGCAGGCACTGCCAGGGGGCCAAATCCGGCAGGGCGTAGACTTCATCGCCACGCCCCATCCCCAGCACGGTTCCGCCCAGCAGAAAGGCGGGCACGTCGGAGCCAAGCTCGCGGGCAAGCTTGAATTGCGCTTCGAGCCGGGGCGGCCGGCGGGCGGCCAATGCCAGCATGCGAATGACCGCGGCGGCATCACTGGAGCCGCCGCCCATGCCCGCACCGACTGGAATGCGTTTGGTAAGGCGTATGGCCACGTGGCCGCGCACACCAAACCGCTCGCGGGCGGCTGCGGCCGCGCGGTAGGCTAAATTGCCGCCTCCGGCCGGGGCAGTGAGACCGGAAAGCTCCAGGGAGATGCCGCGTCCGGGGCTGATCGCCAGCTCCAGCGTGTCGGCCAGCGAGATGGTCTGAAACACGGTGCGCAGCTCGTGAAAGCCGTCTTCACGCCGCGCGACGATCTTCAATCCCAGATTGATTTTGGCGTAGGCGCGGGCGCGAAAGCGGGCGGGTAACATAGAGATGGTCAGGGGTTAAAGCTAGTAAAATCAGAGCATGGACGCAATAGCCACGCTAGCGGCGCGCGAAATTTTGGACTCGCGCGGCAATCCGACCGTGGAGGTGGACCTGACGCTGGAATCGGGGGCGCGCGGCCGGGCCGCGGTGCCCAGCGGCGCCTCCACGGGCGAGCACGAGGCGGTCGAGCTGCGCGATGGCGACGCCGGCCGCTACGGCGGTAAGGGGGTGACCCGCGCCGTGGCCAACGTCATGCAGGTGCTGGGGCCGGGCGTCGTCGGGCATGATGGGGAAGACCAGGCGGCTCTGGACCGGCGCCTGATTGAGCTCGACGGCACGCCCAACAAGTCGCGGCTGGGGGCCAATGCGCTGCTGGCGGTATCCATGGCGGCGGCGCGCGCCGCCGCCCACGCCAAGGG
>JBOGKL010000063.1:0-2626 GCA_050745525.1 Terriglobales bacterium
GCGGGGGCGGAAATTGAGCCCCAACCGAGGCGGAGCGTTGCTGCTTCTGAGCATCTGCCTGAGCCTCTGCTTTTGCCCGCCGGGGCAAGGTCAGAAGCCCCCGAGCCCACAACCCGACGGCAACTGGTGGCTGAACGCGAAGTACGACGAACAGGACGGGTTCGTAATTGGCTACGCCGACTGCGCGTCATTTCTTCTCGGCCAACCGGGCCCAGAGGCGGCCCGCTCCCAAATCACTGAAGCAGTGACGGAGGCCTACGACGCTGACGTCCCCCGGGACCGTCCCGTGATCTCGGTCATGGCCACCTTATTTAAGCGTTGGCAACGGAGCGGCAAATACAAGGTTTGCAAAAGCTGACCCGGGCAACGAGTTCGACGGTGACAACCTTTGGCCGCTATTCCGAGAGATGCCCGCCATGGTCAAAGGCTTCCTCGCTTGCCAGACGGCTAACGGTCGGCACACGCCACGCCTCCCAATAAAAATATTGGTCGCGCGGGTATATAAGCGGTACGGTCTCAACATCAAGAGGTACCCCAATACCGATCTAGGGCCGCACGCAAAGGACAAGTTGAGCACCGTTATCCTGCGAGCGGAGCGGCAGGACCACTGAGCGAAGCACGCACGCACATCGCTGCGCCGGTTCATCATTGACGAGGTCGGCTATCTCAGCCTGGAGCCGGCCCATGCCAGCCTCTTGTTCCAGGCCATCTGTGAACGCTACGAGAAGCTACAGTGTCAACGGGCATGAACCAGCCGGCCGTCGCGCGGAGTGTGGCTCCGGCGGCGCGTCCGCCGCTGCCCGCGCTTGTGGCACGGATGGGAGGTGGCGAATGAGCCTCGTACCCTCGATTGACCTGCTCTCGAAAAACTGGACCAAAACCGAGTACGATTTGACAGCTCGCACTGACCCAAAACCCAAAACTGGCACACATGAAACTAGAGCAGTGGGCCGGTGCGGCCCGCCGCGGCCCGGGGCGGGAGCGGGGGCGCGGAGCCGGGCGTTGGCGCTTGCAAGTCGCCTGACCCTCACCATGCCGGCAGGACCCGAACTGGGCTAGAGGCGCGAACCCAGCCGGCGTCCGGCAGCGCAAGCCCGGCCGCGACCTGCACAGGGACCCAGCGCCGGCAGCGGATCGAGCGTACCGCGACGCGCCGGGCCGTGGCACGGCCACCGCCCCACCAATGTGCTAGCATGGCGTTTTCGGAAGGAGGAGACGCGCACCTCATGCAGGTTTTCGATACCCTCCATTTGCGCAACCTGGCCTTGGTGGGCCATGGCGGTTGCGGCAAAACCTCGCTGGTGGCGGCTGCTCTCTACACCGCCGGCGCCACCCCGCAACTGGGCCGCGTGGATGCCGGAACGGCCACGACGGATTTCGACGAGCAGGAAATCCAACGCGGCCACAGCATCTCGACCGGCGTCGCCTTCGCCGAATGGTCGGGCCCGGATCGCGCCGCCTGCAAGCTCAACTTTGCCGATACCCCTGGGCACACCCTCTTTGCCCACGAGGCGGCCGCCGCGCTGGCCATGGCCGAAACCGTGCTGCTGGCCGTGGATGCCGCCGGCGGCGTGCAGGTGCAGACGACGCGCCTATGGGAGCTGGCCGCCGAGCGCCGGCTGCCGGTCATTGCCGTCATCACCCGCACCGACCACGATCATGCCGACTACGCCGGCACGCTCGCGGCGCTGCGCGAGCGCTTCGGCCGCGCGGTGTGCCCGTTGCAGTTGCCGGTCGGCGAGCAGCGCGCATTCCAGGGCGTCATGGATCTGGCCGACATGAACGTGCGCACCTACACCGAGGCGAGCCGCGGCAAGGCCCGCGTGTCGGCGATTCCGGCCACCGAGGAAGAGCCCGCCCGCAAAGGCCACGAGGAGCTGATCGAGCTCATCGCCGAAGGCGATGATGCTCTGATGGAAGAGTTCTTCGAAAAGGGCACCATCCCGCCCGAGCACCTGGCCGCCGGCTTGCGCTCTGCCATCCGCGCCCGCCGCATCGTGCCCGTGCTGATCACCAGCGCCACGGCCAACATCGGCGTGGATGCGCTGCTCGATTTTTGTGCCGCCTACGCCCGCCATCCGGGCGAGGCCTCGCCCGCCTTGGGCACGGTTCCGGCCCACCCCGATCAGCCGCTGGAGCGCCCGGTTGCGGATGCGGCTCCCGTCTCCCTTGCCGTGTTCAAGACCATTGCCGACCCGTTTGCCGGACGCCTCAACCTGTTCCAGCTCCGCAGCGGACGCCTGAAAAGCGACGATCTGGTCACCAACTTCCGCACCCAAGGGCAGGAGAAATTTGCCCATCTCTCCGTGCTGCAAGGCAAGCAGTTGGTGGCCGTGCCCGAATTGCATGCAGGCGATTGGGGTGTAATAGCGAAGTTGAAGGACACCGTGACCGGCGACACGCTCGGCGACAAGACCGCGCCCATCGCCTATCCTCCCGTGGTTTGGCCGGAAGCGGCGATTCACTTCGCCCTGGCCGCCAAGAGCCGCGGCGATGAGGACAAGGTCTCCCTCGCCCTGCACAAAATGCTCGAGGAAGACCGCGCCCTGCACTTTGCCCGCGACGAGCAGACGCAGGAGTTTCTGCTCGGCGGATCGGGACAGCAGCACGTCGAGATCGCCGTCGC
>JBOGKL010000064.1:0-4755 GCA_050745525.1 Terriglobales bacterium
TTGATTTGGTCCTCTCCGCCCAGCGCGATCGCGGCCGCGCGCGCATCCAGCCCTTCGTCGCGCAGCAGGTCCCGATAGCTGCGCACCTCCTCGTCGAGCTCGCGCTCCCGACGCCGCCTCATATAGACTCACTATAGGTGTCGTTCCTATAGCCCGTCAATAGGAGCTACGTAATGTCTGATAACGTGTATTATGTAAACTTTAGCCAACCGCCGGCCTGCTCCAGCCTGAGCAATCGCCGTCTTCTAATGCCCCACCGGGCTCGGCGATGCCACCGCCGTAGTTCGCTCGCACGGCACTGGCGAAAGCACCGCCGGTCGCTCATTAATCGGGTATTCGGCGTCCACTTCGCTGACGATTTTGTCGAAGTCAGCGCGCTGGTCAGGCGTAAGCAGCGCCCGCAACTGGGCGCGGTCCTGCTGCCGGATCTGGTCGAACTGCGGCGCCAAGTGGTGCTCCAATTGGAGGTATTGCGCCATGGTCTGCTGCAGGATGGAGTCCACACCCTTTTGCTGGTCGGTGCTGAGGTGCAGCCGCTCCTTCATGCGCTGGGCCACCAGCCGATGCTGGCTGATGTCGTATTCATTGGCGGCGTGCGCGTGCAGCCAGTAATGCTCGGCCAGGTTCATGACCGTAGCGCCCAGCAACAGGCCGCTGACAAAGATGAGTGCAACGTAAATGGCGGGACGGCGGTCGGCAACCATAAGTCCTCTCAATGCCTGCAGATGGCTACGGATTCATCAAGTTCATCATCGCATCCGCCAGGCGTGGCTTGACGTGGCTGTCGGCGGGGTGCATGGCGTTCAGGTGGGGCACGTCGAGCACAATGGCCTCGTCAGCATTGGGCCGCTCGACGCGATGGAAATCGTAGAGGAACGTCCCCAGCGTGGCGGCGAACAGCATACTGGCCAGCGCCAGATCCCGGCCGGCGATGCGCCACTGCAGCCGCCCCGTGCGAGCCGACTGCCGCTCGATGCGCGCCAGCACGCGCTTGGTGAACCAGGGGTCCGGTGCGGCGGCATCAGCCCCCGGCTCCGGCCGCAAGTTCGCGAGCAGCAAGCGGCTCCGAACGGCCCGATCCCACTCCGCCTGGCATTGCCCACACGTGCGCAAGTGGCTGCTCCAGCCCTCTGGAGCCGTCGGTGCGCCATGGCGATCCCAATCCGACTCTACCGCAAGTTTAAATTTCCTACACTGTCCCATGACCGGTTCCCTTCCTAAATCCGCTTCCGCTCCAGCGCGGCGAGTAAGGCTTGCCGCGCGCGGAACAGCCGCACCTTGACGGTGTTCTCGTTCATACCCAGGATTTCGGCCGTTTCCCGCACCGAATATCCCTCCACTTCTTTCAACATCAGCAGCGTCCGATCTTCCGGCGAGAGTCGCGCCATCAGCTTTGCCGCCAGCTCGCGCATCTCCATCTGGCGTTCGGGGCTGGCCATGCCGCTGCGGCCGGCGACGTCCAGGTTTTCCACCCGGGCGGATTCTTCCTCGCTGAGATCGGCCATGATCGTGGCTCGCCGGACTTTCATTTTCCGGAGGTGGTCGTAGCACTCGTTGACAGCGATTTTGTAAATCCAGGTGCTGACCGCCGACTGAAAGTTGAACTTGCGCAACCCGAAGTAGACCTTGGCGAACACCTGCTGCGCGATGTCGTCGCAATCATTGGAATTGCGCAGCACGCCGCGCACAATCGCCGACACCCGCGGCGAGAACGCCTGCACCAATTCCTCGAAGGCGCCCGCCTCGGCCTGCTGGCAGCGACGCATGAGCTCAAACTGGTGGGCGCGCGGGCCGCCGGAGGCTTTGGATACGGCGGTTGTCCGGGTGCAGTCGTCCGCTGCGCCCACCGGCACTCCCAGCCGAGGCATCACCGCTTCCATGTCGTTCTGGACGTCGCGGGTAGGCACTGCGTTTCGGAAATCGCTACTTCAGCATACTCCGGGGCGTGGCCGCCCGCCCGTTCCCGACTGCTGGCTGTCGCCGATGGCCTACACTGGGAGGGATCATCCACCATGCGCCCGATCATTCCGCCCACGCTGCATTGGGCTGCTTCCCTGTCGCTGGCGCTGGCGGCACTCTGTGGGTTATGGATCGCGGGCGACGAAGCGCGCCGGCCGCAGAAAATGTGGATCATGAACCTCGTCTGGCCGCTGACCGCGCTGTTCGGAAGCGGGCTTTGGCTGGCCGCCTACTACCGTTGGGGGCGTGCGGCCAGCCGCGAAAGGGCGGGCGTCGCCCGTCGTCCATTGCCGTTTGCCGTGATGGTGTTCAAGGGGGCCAGCCACTGCGGCGCCGGCTGCGCGCTGGGCGACCTGATTGCTGAATGGGTCGCGCTCGCCGCGCCTGCCGTTGCGGTGTGGTTCGGGTGGCGCAGCCTGTTCATGGAGAAGATGTTTGCGGTCTGGGTTCTGGATTTCGTGCTTGCCTTCCTGTTTGGCGTTGCCTTCCAATATTTCACCATTGCGCCCATGCGCGGCCTGTCGCCCGGCGCGGGCCTGCGTGCAGCCGCGAAGGCGGACATCGCCTCGATCGCCGCCTGGCAGGTGGGCATGTATGGCGTAATGGCGATCATCCAATTCGGCTGGTTTCGGCCTGCTTTCGGCGCCCTGGCCCCGGTCGCCAGCCCGGAGTTCTGGTTCGCGATGCAGCTCGCCATGCTGGCCGGCTTCCTGACCTCGTATCCCGTCAATTGGATCCTGATCCGTTCCGGCCTCAAGGAGCGGATGTAGCGCCATCCCGGCCTCCCGCCTGCCGCCGTCCCTGCCGCTGCACTTCTACTCCCACTCGATCGTGGCCGGGGGCTTCGAACTGATGTCGTAGACGACGCGGGTGATACCAGTCACTTCATTTACGATTCGGGTCGAAATCGCGGCCAGCAGCGCATAGGGCAGGTGCGCCCAATCGGCGGTCATGCCGTCATCGGAGTGCACCGCGCGCAGCGCGCAGGTGAGGCCGTAGGTGCGGTGGTCACCCATCACCCCCACCGTCCGCACCGGCAGCAGCACTACGAACGACTGCCATAACCGCTCGTAGAGTCCGGCGCGCCGGATCTCATCCAGGGCGATCGCATCGGCCGCCTGCAGGAGGGCAATTTTTTCCGCCGTGACCTCGCCCAGGATCCGGACCGCGAGGCCGGGGCCGGGAAACGGCTGCCGGCCGAGCAGGGCGGCGGGCAGCCCCAGGTCGGCGCCCACGCGCCGCACCTCGTCCTTGAACAGCTCGCGCAGCGGCTCGACCAGCCGCAGCCGCATGGCTGCGGGCAGGCCGCCGACGTTGTGATGGCTCTTGATCACCGCCGCGGGACCGCGCACCGAAACCGACTCGATCACGTCCGGGTAGAGCGTGCCCTGCACCAGGAAATCCGCGCGCCAGCGCTCGGCTTCCGGTTCGAATACTTCGATGAACACCCGCCCGATGATCTTGCGCTTCTGCTCCGGATCGCTCACCCCGGCGAGCGCGTCCAGAAACCGGCGGGTGGCGTCCACGGCGGCCAGGCGAAGCCCGAGCCCGTCGTCGAGCGCGCGTTGCACCTGCTCGAATTCCCCCCGGCGCAGCAGCCCGTTGTTGACAAACACGCACTGCAGCCGGTCGCCGATGGCGCGGTGAACCAGCGCCGCCGCCACGCTGGAGTCGACGCCGCCGCTGATGCCGCAAATAGCCCTTCCCTCCCCCACCTGCTCCCGTATCCGCCCGACTTGCTCACCGATGAAGGCCTGCGGGCTCCAGTCGCGCGCCACCTGGCACAAGTCGAGGAAGTTGCCGAGGATGGCGGTGCCGTGCTCGGTGTGGCGCACCTCGGGGTGAAATTGCACCCCCCACATGCCGCGCTCCGGATTGGCCACCGCCGCCAGCGCGGAGGGACTCTTGGCGACGACCTGAAACCCCGCTGGTAGCGTCTGCACCGCGTCACCGTGCGACATCCATACCCGCTCCTCGGCCGCGAGGCCGCGGAATAATCCGCTCGCGCTCTCCACCCGGATGGTGGCGGGGCCAAACTCGTGCCGATCCGCGTTTTCCACTGTGCCGCCGAGCGCGTGCGCCATCAGTTGCAGGCCATAACAGATGCCCAGAACGGGAATGCCGGCGGTCCAGATCTCGGGCGCGCAGCGCGGCGCATCAGCGTCGTACACCGACGCCGGGCCGCCCGACAAAATAATGCCCGCCGGGTGCAGGGCGGCGACATCGGGCCACGCGGCCGTGCAGGGGACCAGCACGCTGTAGGCGCCCAGCTCGCGCACGCGCCGGGCGATCAGTTGCGCATACTGCGCGCCGAAATCAATGACGACGATGGTGGCGTGCGGCATGGCTACAGTACAAAGTTGACCAGGCGCCCCGGCACGGTGATCACCTGCCGCGGTGCTTTCCCGTCGAGCAGCGGCGCGATGCGCTCGTGCGCCCGCGCGGCTCCTTCCATTTCCGCGGCGTCCGCCGTCACCGGCAGCGTCAGCCGCGCCCGCAGTTTTCCGTTGACCTGCACGATGATTTCCGCCGCCTCCTCTTTCGCCAGCCCGGCGTCGTACTCCGGCCACGCCGCTCGCGCTACCGCGCCTTCCTCGCCCAGCCGTTGCCACAACTCCTGCGTTAGAAAGGGCGCGAACGGCTGCAGCATCAGCAGGAGTAAGCGCACCGTTTCCACCCGTGCGGCCTCGCTCACGCTCCCGGTGCTGGCCTGCAGCGCGTTCACCAGCTCCATCAGCGCGGCGATCGAAGTGTTGAAGTGCCAGCGTCCGGCGAAGTCCTGGGTGATGCGCCGCA
>JBOGKL010000065.1:0-12301 GCA_050745525.1 Terriglobales bacterium
GGGCTGGGGGCCCCGTGACCCCAGCCCTGCCGGGGAGGTGGTCACCGCGCCCTCCCAGTAATCCACGCCAATGGCGGGGGCGCGGATCAACTGGTCTTCGAGAACCGGATGCACCGTGAAGCGCAGGCCGAGGCGCGGCACTGCGACGCACCAGGCCACCGGGTAGGACTGCCACCAGCGCGTGGGCGTCATGGTGAAATCCGCTGCGCTCAGATGGATTTGCGTGCCGGAGCGGGGGCGCCAAGTACCGGCCGAATGGGGATCGCGGGCGCCGCTCGAGAGACGAAGGTTGTAGAGCATGAGATCGCCGCCGGGGAGGTGAAGACCCATCCAGTCCCAGCCCTGCTGGTTGGGGGCGAGCTGGTCGGTGGCGAACTCGTGGTCCATCCAGGCCAGGCCGGAGACGGGCTGGCCTTCGACGGCGCCGCTGACTTGCAAGTGGGGGAACGAATAGTAATAAGACGCCTCGCCGGGGGCAGTTCCCTTCTGGCTCCAGCCGGCGATGCCGTTGAACATGCGCGGGCCCGGTGTGACGCTGAGATCGAGCGAGAGGCGGCCCCAGGCGGCGTGGAGATGGCGCGGGCCGGCGGCGCCGAAGGTGGCGTACCAGTTCTCATTCCAAAGGCGGAAGCCGGTGGGCGTGGTCGCGATGCCGGCCTGTCCCCAGTTGCCGCGGCGCACGCGGGTGTGAAAGACGAAGCGATGGCCTGCAGCGTCGGTGATGGAAAAGTGCGTGAAGTAGAGGTCATCGGCGAGAGCCGTGCCGGGCTGCGGGGCGATGCGGAAAAACGTGAGCTCGAAGCCGTACTCGTCGCCTTGGGGCGAGCGCAGGTTGCCGGTAAAGTACCACCATTCGCTGGCGAAGTTGGGGTGGGCAAAATCGTCGCGAGGAAAATGCCAGACGTAACCGGGGACGGCGACGCGGAAGTGCGCGGAGGGCACGGGCAGGAGCAGCAAGGCCAAAAGCGCGAGCGCGAAGCGCATTTAGTGCGCCTCCAAGGCCGAGGGCACGGCGTGGCGCTGGGCGGCGCCGGCGGGAAGCCATCCGGCGGCGACGGTGGCCAACCAGACGATGGCGGAGGCGAGCGCCAGGAAAAGGTAGGGGGGATGGAACTGGATGGACCATCCGAACGACTGGACATTGATGACCCGCGCCAGAATCAGCGACAGCACCACGCCGATGCCCCAGCCCAAGGCCAGCGCGATGGTGGCCACCAGCGCCGCTTCGGCCAGCAGCAGGCGGCGAATCTGAGCGCGGGTTGCGCCCAGGAAGCGCAGCACGGCAAACTCCGGCGCGCGCTCCAGCACGACCGCCAGCAGCGTGTTGGCGACGCCGAGGATGGCCACCAGCAGCGTGATGGCCTCGAGGGCGTAGGTGATACGGAAGGTCTGATCAAACACGTGCATCGCCTGGCGGCGGATGGAAGCGTTGTCGGCAATCACGACCGCCGAGCCGGGCGGCATGCGGCGCTCGAGGCGCGAGCGCAACTCGGCGGAGGTGATGCCGGGTGCGGCATCCGCGCCTAGCACCGTGGGCGCGGGCGGGCCAAACAGGCGCGTGAAGGCGGCCTGCGGAAGCACGATCAGGCCCTGATCACTGGCGTAGTCGTAGAAGACGCCCGCGATGCGGAAGGCGCCCCGCGCTTGCGTGCCGGCGAGAGGGAGACGGTCGCCGGTCCAGAGATGGAAGCGGCGGGCGAAGGGCTCGGAGACAATGGCGGCGCCACTGTCGGGACCGGCGCCGGCGCCGGACAGGCCGGTGCCGGAAAGAAAGTGCCGCACGGGAAGCTTGGCGTCACCACGCACGCGCCAGCCGGTGCTGAGGGTCACGGTCTGGCCGCGAAAGGTCCAGGGTTGGGAGTGTCCGGCGGAGAGGGCAAGCACGCCGGGCGTCGCGGCGGCGGCGGCGACCACCGAGGCCGGCAGCGGCACGGGGCGGTTGCGATCCCAATCGGCGGCCTGCAGAAACACGTCGTTTTGGAGCTGCTGGCCAATCCAGGTGGACACGGTGGCGCGAAAGCTGCCGACCATGATGGCCACGCCGAGCATGATGCCAATGGCTACGGCGACCGCGATCGTGAGCACGGAGCTGCGGCGCAGGGCGCCGCTCAACGAGGCCGCCGCCAGGCCGGCCACACCTGGGCCGCGGTGCAGCCGCGGCAGCAGGCTGGCGAGCGCCACCGGCGTCAGCGCCGCCCAGGCCAGCACCGCCGCCAGCGCGCAGGCAAACCCCAGCCATGGACTCGAAGAGGGCAGATGGGCAAGGATCACGGCGAGAGCAGCCAACAGCAGCGCGGCCAGCGCGGCCCAGGGCAACTTGCGGCGGAGGGCCGTTTCCGCGCTGCCCGTGCGCAAGGCCTCCGCCGGACGAATGCCGGCCGCCTGCCGTGCCGGCGCCCAGGCCGCGAGCAGCCCCGCTCCCAACGCGAGTGCCAGGCCCCAGAGCCAGTCGCGGCCTATCAGGTGCGCCTGGGTGGCCGGGTGCGCGGCGTTGGCGACGTACAGGCTTTCGACCGTTTGCTCGACCATCCCCAGAGCGCGTTGCGCCAGCAGCCATCCGGCGACCACGCCCAAGGCGCCGCCCAGCAATCCCAGCACCGCGCCTTCGCCGAGAAACAGGTGCACCACCTGGCCGCGCGTCGCCCCCAGCGCGCGCAGCGCAGCCACCGCGGAACGGCGGCGGACAACGGAGATCGAGACCGTGTTGTAAATCAGGAACAAGCCGATCAGCAGCGCCACGAAGGAGAGCGCTTCCAGGTTGGCGCGGAAGGCGGCCAGCATTTTCGCTTCGTTGCTGACGCGCGTCGAGGGTGGGGCCACGGTGTCGGGTGCGGGCACGAGCGCCGCGAGGCGGCGGGCGAAACGCCGGCGGGAGGCGCCCGGCGCCAGGATGACGCGCAGGCCGTCGGCGGCGGGCTGCGCGCCCGGTTCAAAGTCGGCCAGCGCGTCGGGAAGATCGAGCAGGGCCAGATCGCCTTGCGGGGCAATCGCGATGCGGAAGGCGTGGAGGCGGCCGCCCATGGCCAACTGCAGGCGTTCGTTGCGGTGCAAGTGCCAGCGCGCAGCGTAGCGAGCGGGCAGGAATATGACGGGCAAGCCGGCCACCGCGGGCGGGGGCGGCGCGCTGTCGGGCTGTAGCGCGATACCGCGCTCGGTGGCCTCGGCTACCAGGTCGAGGCCGAGGACTTCGAGGGCATCCTGATGCGCCGGGTCCCAGGCGCGGCGCTCGATGTACGGGGTGATTTCCCCCTGGGCCGCGAGCGGAAACAGCGCTGCCAGACGGCGCATGGGGATGGGCGCCGGGCCGGTGACGAGCAGATCCGCCTGGGCGGCCAGCGCGTGCGTGGTGCTCTGAAACGAGGCGATCGCGGCGCGGTTGGCCACGCGGATGGCGATCACCACGGCCACGCCCAGCGCGATCGCCAGCAGGCTGAGCAAGGTGCGGCCCCAGTCGTTGCGCAGCGGGCGCAGGATCAGGGCGAACAACAGCACGGCCTAGCTCCCGGCCTCTTCGCATGCGCCTTCGCGCAGCCGGCCGTCGCGCATGGCGAGGCGGCGATCGGCGCGGGCGGCCGCCTCGGCGCTGTGCGTGGCCATCACCACGGCGGCGCCCTGGGCACGACTGAGCTCGGCCAGCAGCGCCAGCACGGTGGCGGCAGCTTGGGAATCGAGATTGCCGGTGGGCTCGTCGGCCAGCAGCAGTTGCGGACGATGGATCAGCGCCCGGGCCAGAGCTGCGCGCTGTGCCTCTCCGCCTGAGAGTTCGTGCGGGTAGGCGGCGAGGCGTCCGGTGATGCCTAAGCGCTCGGCCAACTCGTTTACACGCGCGCCGGCGCCGGCGCCGGCTCCGGCGAGGCGCAACGGCACGGCGATGTTTTCCGCCACCGTCAGCGTGGGCAGCAGATGGAAGGCCTGAAAGACGAAACCGACACTGCGGCGGCGCAGCACCGTCAGCGCGGGGTCGCGCAGCGCGGCCGTATCCTGGCCCGCCAGCCAGACGTGGCCGGAAGTGGGCAGGTCCATGCCGCCGAGCAGGTTGAGCAGCGTGGTCTTGCCGCAGCCGCTGGGACCCATGAGGGCCACGAACTCGCCCGGGGCAATAGCCAGGGAGACCTCGCGCACGGCGGCCGTCGAGGCGCTGCCGGCGCCGTAGCGCTTGCTGACGGATTCGGCGCGCACCACCTGCGGCTGGATGCCAGCTGCGGTCTCGACCTCGGAAGCCGCCATAGCTTCATGGTCTCAGATTGGGACCGCACACGTGGGCGTCAGATCGCCCAGCGGAACAGTTGCGCCCCGGCGGTGTAGCCGGCGCCGACGGCGGCCAGCAGCACCAGGGCGCCCGGATGCAGCAGGCCCTGCTCCTGCGCGTCGTGCATGCCGAGCGGAATGGTTGCCGCCGTCGTGTTGCCGAACTTGCCGATGTTGACCAGGACTTTGGCCGGATCGAGGCCGAGGCGTTCGCCGGTGGACTTGATGATGCGCAGGTTCGCCTGGTGGGGAATGAAGCAGTCAAGCTGGTCCGCCTGAAAGCCGTTGCGGTCGAGCACGGCGCGGCAAATCTCGTACATCTTCAGCACCGCGTACTTGAAGACCGCCTGTCCCTCCTGGTGCACGAAGTGCTCGCGCGCCTGGACGGTTTCGAGCGAGGCCGGGCGGCGGCTGCCGCCGGCGGGCATGTACAGGTTAAAGCCGCCGCTGCCTTCGATCTGGTGCACGTAGTCGAGCAGGCCGCGGTCTTCGCCTGGCTCCGTGGGCTCGAGCAGGACGGCGCCGGCGCCGTCGCCGAACAGCACGCAGGTGGCGCGGTCGGTGTAATCAATGATGCTGCTCATGGTGTCGGCGCCGATGACCATGACGCGGCGATGGGTGCCGGCGGCGATAAGGCTGGCACCGGTGGCGAGGGCGTAGAGGAATCCGCTGCAGGCGGCCACCACGTCAAAGCCCCAGCACTTGGCCCCCAGCTTGTCCTGCACGAGGCAGGCGGTGGAGGGAAACAGCATGTCGGGGGTGACGGTGGCGACGAGGATGGCTTCGAGGCTGGAGGGATCGGGTTGGCCCGAGGCATCCACCAAGCCGCGGCGGCGGAGACAATCGCGGGCGGCCTCGAGGGCCAGGTCGCTGGTGGCGACGCCGGGAGAGACGAGGTGGCGTTCGGAGATTCCGGTGCGGGTGAGAATCCACTCGTTGCTGGTTTCGACGAGTCGTTCCAGGTCGGCGTTGGTGAGCAGGCGGGGCGGAACATAGGTGCCGACGGAGGTGATTTTGGCGCGCGAGGGTGGAGTCATGATGGAAGGGCCAAGAGCCGGAAGTTTGATTGTAGGGGCCGGGGCCGCTGCCATGCCAGTGCTAAAATTGACGGGTCAAGCTTCGGGCCGCCGCCGGCGCCGCAAGGCGCCAGTGGCACGCGCGCAAGCTCCGCCCGCGAACCCCGCCAGGTCCGGAAGGAAGCAACGGTAACGGGACTGGACTGTGCAGCGCGATGCCCCGAAGCTTGGCACTGAGCTCGCCTTCCGCCCATGCCTCCGGTCATCGCACGCCGCTACCGCCCGCAAAGCTTCGAGGATGTGATCGGGCAGGAGGCGATCGTGCGCACGCTGCGCAACGCCGTGACCAGCGGGCGCATCGCCCACGGCTACATCTTTTCCGGCCACCGCGGCATCGGCAAGACCACCGTGGCGCGGGTGCTGGCCAAGGCGCTGAACTGCCGCGCCGGGGACGGGCCCACGCCCACGCCCTGCCAGCAGTGCGAGAGCTGCCGGGAAATTCTCGCCGGCAACGCCGTGGACGTGATCGAGATTGACGCCGCCAGCAACCGCGGGATTGACGAGATCCGGGCCCTGCGCGAGCGCGTGCGCTACCGGCCGGCGCGCGACCGCTACAAGTTTTTCATTCTCGACGAGGCGCACCAGCTCACCACCGACGCCTTCAACGCGCTGCTGAAGACGCTGGAGGAGCCGCCGGAGTGGGTGGTGTTCGTGCTGGCGACGACCGAACCCGAGGCGCTGCCGGCCACCATCCGCAGCCGCTGTCAGCACTTCGCCTTTCGCGCGGTCAGTTTTCCGGTGTTGCGGCGGCGGCTGGAGGAAATCTGCACCGCCGAGCAGGTGCGCGCCGAGGGCGAGGCGCTCGACCTCATCGCCGAAGCCGGCGACGGATCGGTGCGCGATGCCCTCTCGCTGTTGGAGCAGGCGCTGAACTACGGGCAGGAGGGGCTGGCCGCCGAGTCGGTGCGGGCGCTGCTGGGGCGGGTGGCCGCGGGCGAGACCCGGGGACTGCTGGAGGCGGTGCGGGAGGGACAGGCGCGCGCCTTGCTGGAACGCGCCGACGCGCTGCTCACGGTCGGCTCCGGGCCCGAGCAGATCTGCCTGCAGCTCACCCAGGCGGTGCGCAACGCGCTCGTGGCGCGGGCGGCGCCGGACGCGCCGGAGTTGATTGCCGCCGGGGAAAGCGAACGCGCGCTGGCGGCGGAGGCGGCGGGTTGGTTCGGGGAGGAAGAACTCACGCGCTTTCTGCAGGTGCTGCTGCAGGCGGCCGGCGATTTCCGCCACGGGCAGCAGGCGCGGCTGCATTTCGAGCTAGCGCTGATGAAGATGCTGCACGCGCGCAAGCTCACGAGCGTCGAGGAGGTGCTGACGGCGCTGGGCGGCGGCGGGGCGGCCGCGGCGGCGCCCATAACTGCGCCCGCGGCATCCACCCCACGGCCGGCAGCAGCGGCAACACCCACGGCGGTGAAGCCGGCGGCAACGGCGCCGGCCCCGGCGACGCCGGCCTCACCGCAACCGTCGGCGGAGCCCACCCAGGCCGTGCGCGGCGTGTTGGAGCGGCAAGGCAAGGCCTCGCTGCTCAGCATTCTGGACGCGGCGGCGTGGGAGTGGACGAAAACGGACGGCCTGCAGCGGCTGCGGCTGGTGTATGCGCCCGGCGACGCGCGCGCCGCGCTGGCGCAGCAGGCGGCCAGCAAGAAGGCGCTGAGCGCGGCGTGCGCGGCGGCGCTGGGGGGAATGCCGGAAATCAGCGTGGCGAGCGCGGAAGGGGCACCGGCTGCGCCGGGACATTTGACGCCGGGGGCAGCGGCGGGCGCCCCGGGGAGCGCGGAGGAACGCGCCGAGCGGCATCCTTTGCTGCGCCAGTTGCGGGAGCAGGTCCCCATGCACGTGTTGCGCACGCGCCCGCTGCCGCCGCGCGGCGCCGCACCGGCTTCGGGTCCGCATTCGGGAGGATCAGGATCATGAACTTTGATATGGGCCAGATGCAAAGCTTCCTGGGCCAGGCCAAGCTCCGCTACGACGAGCTCAGAAAAAAGATGGCGCAGATGACGGTGGAAGCCAGCGCCGGAGCGGGCATGGTCGCGGTGCGCATGAGCGGGGAAAAGCAATTGCTGGAGGTGAAGCTGGACCCCGAGGTGGTCAAAAACGACCCGGAGATGCTGCCTGATCTCATTCGCGCCGCCGTCAACGAGGCCGCGCGGCGCGTGGACGAAATGCTGCAGCAGGAGATGGGCGGGCTGATGGGCGGCATGCCCCTGCCCGGCCTGTACTAGCCCGAGGCACGCATGGACCTTGCCCCTCCCCTGACGCGGCTCATTGACGCACTGCACCGGCTGCCCGGCGTGGGCCAGAAGTCGGCGCAACGCATCGCCTTTCACCTGCTGCACGGCGGGCGCGAGGAGGCACGCGAGCTGGCCGATGCGGTCGCCTCACTGCACGAGCAATTGCACTTCTGCTCGCAATGCCACAACATCACCGACCTCGATCCCTGCGCCTTCTGCTCGGATGCCGGACGCGATGCCACCCTGGTGTGCGTGGTCGAGGAGCCGCACAACATCCTGGCGGTGGAAAAGTCGCGCCAGTACCGCGGCCTGTATCACGTGCTGGGCGGAGCGATTGCACCACTTTCCGGCGTGGGACCGGAGCAGTTGAATATTCCCACGCTGCTGGCGCGGCTGCGCGCCACCAGCGCCGACGGCGAGCCGGTGGTGCGGGAGATCATCCTCGCCACCGATCCCAACGCCGAGGGCGAAGCCACCGCCTTGTACCTGGCGCGGCTGCTGAAGCCGCTGGGGGTGCGCGTGAGCCGCATCGGCATGGGCATACCCGTGGGCAGCGAGATCGAGCACGCCGACGCGGTCACGATGACCAAGGCGCTCGAGGGCCGGCAGCCGCTCTGAGTCACTCTGGCTAAGCCTATCGGCGCGCGCTCCGAAGACCGTTCGAACTCCACGCATCGGATCTACTCAAAGGGACGTTTCTCAGGATACCCAACACCAATCGGCGGCGGCTGTCCGCCGGTCCTTGGCCCGCTTGCGGCAACCCTGAATTCCCATGTCTCGTCGAGCGTTTCGGGCGGCCCACCGCTATCTGTGGTTGTGTACCGGACCCTGACGTGCATGATCGGGATTTTATACTGGCATTGGGCAGCGTAGAGTTTTTCGGCGCGGCGCCCCTCGGCCCGTTCTCGCGCCGTGCCGATCTCGAAGGCAGGAACCATTGGGATCTCACTACCAGTTCGTTCAGTGATGAAACCGCCCCGTTCGCACGCGTCTAGCGAGAGATGTACGGCTTGCCTGTCGGGCAGCAGTTCTACTCGGTCGCCGATCCTGAGCCGCTCGTAATTGCGCCACGTGTCCAAGGCTGCCGCGGAGCTGGAGTGGTCGTACACGGCCGGCCACCGAAACCCCCCGCTACCGCAAATCTTTGACAGGTCAAAATATCTAGTGGCTGTTTCTACCCGGAAGATTGTCGAGCCGGAGATCCTCAATCCGCCAGCGCCATCTGTGCCTTCGCACTCGACGTCACCCCACATGGTCGTCGAAGCGCCCAGCGCGCTTGCATAGGCGCTGACATGGCGCAGGCCGACGACTGTACCAACCATGATGCGGTCGGCGGCGGACCCCCGGGCGGCATCCTCTGCTGGTGTCACGAACGCCAACGAACTGCGCGCGGTGTGCGCGCCTATAAATGCTGCCGCAGCGCGAGCCGCGGCCTCCCGGTTCGCCGCTCCCGCCGCCGCCTTACACCGCTGAAGTGCCCCAGCGACTTCTCCCGGGGCTTGCCAGGTCGTGCCTCTAGAGCCGTACAGGCGGAACGCTACCTCGATGCACGCGCGCGTCGCGAGCGGTTTGCCGTTGGGTGATCGCGCTGGCACGAACCGCCAATTCGCCACGGCAGAGGTGGCGCTGGCGTCTAGGCCGAGGGGGAGCGGCCTTTGGTATCGCACGTGACAAGGATACTTTGGTTGGCTTTGGCCCCAGCGCCAATGCCTCGCCCGGCCATCGCTCAGTCGCGCGTCGTAGGTGCTTGAAAAGCTTGGTAGCGCCAGCGGGATTCGAACCCGCGGTTTTCGCCTTGAGAGATGGAAACGCGGGATTTTGGTGGGTTTGGGACAGCTTAGGAAAGGCTGGTATAAGTCCTTAAAATACTTGTGCTTATGCCCGCCGCGACTTTGCACCGCTTGGTATGGCTTTGGAACGATTTTTACGCATCCCTGCTCCCCAGGCGCTACCGGATTTCGTGACCGAGGCTGGCCCGTGTCACCGCGCCTAAGAGTTGCGTCTGAACTGACCGCGAGCGCCCAGCAAGGGGCAACACTGCCTGGAAAATCAGGCGCGAGGCGCGGAAAACCCTGCGGACCCTTACGTGCGAAAAGCGCACACGGCGCTCGATGCCGCCGTGGATCGCATTTATCGCCCCGGGGTAGCAAAGCAGGAAACAGAAACCATTAATCGCCGGTGCTTTGCCGTCATGCGCTTAGGGTGCTCCCAGTTGCCACAAGTGCCACTTGTTTACCGCTTACTGTTCACCAAGTTTTCACCACGCTTCTTGCTCGCAACTAAAGCCCAAGCCCGGTTGAAGTCACCCCGAAGCTCGGCGAGCTTGGGCTCCGTTCCTACTTGGAGCCCTGCCGACACCGTGCGAATGGTTTGGAGCAAGCACAAGTGCCCGCCCGCCAGGGCCTGCTTAACCCACTTCAGCTCTGGCGGGACATTAATGCGGTGAGGGTCGGCTGGGTTGACATGCAACATCTGCCTGTACATCCCCCCGTGCAATAGCTTGGACGCAAGCGGATTAAGTGTGAGGTAAAGGCGTTCCAGCCCAGCCTGTCTCGCTTCCGCCCGAAGATTTGGCCTGCACGAGCGGCGTCACTTTCTCGTATTGGCTGGCATCCGCATCGGCTCGTATTCGGCCTCGGCGCGCTCGATTTCCGTCTGCCCGATCTGTTGATATGCACCGGGCGCGCCCTCACGCAGCGTCTTGTAGATCTCCCACTGCTCCACGTGCAGCCAGTCCATTTATTCCTGAAACCGCTCCGGGTGTCGGCGCAGGTACTCCGCATCAATCGTCGTTTCGAGGATGCTGCGGCCAATCTTCATCGCGCCGTGACCGCACCCGTTCGCGGCCAAAATCAGTAGCTCCGTCATCTCAACGCCGCTTAGGCGCCCAAGGTTTAGGATGATGTGCTGCCAGCCACCCAGTGAATCGTAGGCCCGATCCACAAGCCCGTTGAGGGCCGCCTCAACCCGCTTAATGGCGGGTAGAACCGGCCCGAACCTCTCCGCAAACAGGATCTGGAACTTGGGAAAACCGAAGACAGCTCGGCTATTGTGCATCTTAGACAGGTCCGCGCCTCCGCCCCGCACCCACGGAAAAAACGCCCTTAATCTTCCTGCCCTTTAGGTTCGACACTGAAGGGCAGTTGTCGGGTTGGTGAAATCGTGGCTGGCGATGGCGGAGCATTTGAAATTCTGCAAGTGTTTCCGGACAAGGCGGCTCCCCCAGGGTCTTTGATGACGTTCGACCCGGGTAATGGACAGTTTACTTATTCTGCGGGCGAAGCGCTGGCTGATGCTAAAATCGCCTCCGCATGGCGGAATCTCTGGATGAGCGGACGCGGGCGACATTGGCCGCGTACCTGCGCGAGGTCAAGAGCCTGCCGAACGAGTCCGCAAAGCGCCAGAGATTCGCGGCGCTGCTGGGTGAACTGTTCCCGGGCCAGAAAATCCTGAATCAATTTGCGCGGGGAATCGAGAAGCTGATCCGCATCGAGGTGGCGGGCGCTACGCGGCGGGGCTATGCGGACGCCTATTATGGCAACGCCGTCATCGAATTCGAGAACTCGCTTGAGCGGACGCTCGCGGACGCTGAGGATCAACTTCGGGAGTATGCCTCCGGGCTTTGGAACGAGCACCACGGGGGCCGCGCTCTGCTCGCCATTGCTTCCGATGGCGTCACCTGGAAGATGTACGCCCCGCGAGTTGCCGGCAGCGCCAAGCCGGGGGCGCCCTTGGAGCCCTCAGATGTGGCCTTGGAGCCCTTGCGGGAATTGTTGGTCACCGAAGCCACCCTGGGCGAATTCTGGATGTGGCTTAACCAAGTGCTGTTCCGGCCCCAACAGGTCCCGGCAAGGGCGGAATGGTTCCAGCACGATTTTGGTTCGGGTTCCTTTTGCTACCGCGATGCCTTGGAGGCGCTGAACGGCGCTTGGCTTGCCGTTCGGCAGCACCCTGAAGCAAAACTGGCGTTCGAGACTTGGCAAAGGTACCTGACGGTCACCTATGGCAAGCTGCCCGACGACGAGGGCGACAGGCTGCAAACGCTTTTCCTCAAGCATACCTACCTTTGCAGCCTGGCCCGCCTGTTGGTATGGGCGGCTCTCTCGAAAGGCCACGTCGAAGGGAGCCTGCGCCGCGTTGCAGCCGATGTGCTCTCGGGCCAGTACTTCGAGTCCGTAGGGTTGGCAAATTTGGTTGAGGATGACTTCTTCCATTGGATTCGGCGGAAGGAAGCAGCTAATGCGCTTGCCGGGACATGGGAGCGTGTTCTAGGTCTGGTGCTCGACTATGACCTATCGCACTTAGGCGAAGACGTGCTGAAGGGCGTCTACCAGCAGCTCGTAGACCCGGTGGATCGGCACGACTTGGGCGAATACTACACGCCAGACTGGCTCTGTGAACGAATTGCCGATCAATTGCTTCCCGGAAGTGGTTTCGCCACTGTGTTGGACCCAAGCTGTGGCTCAGGCGGCTTTCTTCGCGCCGCCATCGCTCACTTTCGCACCGCCAATCCCCAAGCCAAAGGCGATGCAGCACTTAGGAAAATCCTAGAGAGCGTTCAGGGCATAGACATCCATCCCGTGGCGGTTACCATTTCGCGCGCAACCTATGTTCTGGCACTTGGTCCGCTGGCCAAGGCCCCGAAGCGGCCTATCCAGATTCCCGTTTACCTCGCAGACTCCCTCTTCCTGCCGAACGAGGTTGAGGCAACGTTGCTGAGCAAGCTGCGCGGCATTGAAATCAGCTACGGGC
>JBOGKL010000066.1:0-7914 GCA_050745525.1 Terriglobales bacterium
GGGTCGCCTAGCCAATCAGCGGTAGTAGCCGCGGCGGGTGTAGGCGCGCAGGTGTTGCTGGTGGGGGTCGTGCACGACCACGCGGATGGCATGGTAGCCGGGGCCGCGAGCGGAGGAGCGGTACATCATGCTGTACTGCAGCCGGATGTCGTGGGCCACCTGCCTGGTGACGGTGTTGACCTGGCTCAAGCTGCGCGGGAAGTAAGCCAACCCGCCGGTGAGATCGGCGATGGAGCGCAGCACACGTGCATTCTCGCGGCGCACAAAGCGGCTGTCGCCGGGGTCGGAGAGGCCGATGCAGTAGATCATGGGCGCGTTCTGCTGCTCGAGAATCTGCTCGGTCTGTTGCAGGCTGTGGGCGCTGGAATCGTCGGCACCGTCGCTGATGAGCAGGATCACCTTCTTGGCGCGCGTGCCGTAGCGGTTCAGGTACTCGACGCCGCGGATGACGGCATCGTACATGGCGGTCGAGTAGGCCGGGTTGATCTCACCCAATCCCTTCTCCAGCGCTTCGATGCTGCTGGTGAAGGGCGCGACGAGGTGGTACTCGTCGTTGAACTTGACGATGAAGGCCTGATCCTGGGGATTGCCGGCGCGGACGAAGTTGAGCGCGGCCCGGTCCACCTGCGCGCGTTTCGAGCTCATGCTGCCGCTGTTGTCCACCAGGATGCCGAGCGACACGGGAGCGTCGCCGGCGCTGAAATAATCGGGCTTCTGCGCGACGCCGTTCTCGTAGATGGTGAAGTCGGATTCGGGCAGATGCAGCACCGCTTGGCCATGCCGGTCGAGCACGCTGACCTGCACCAGAACTTCGCCGACATCGGTGCGAAAGGTCGGAACCTGCGGTTTCTGGGCCCGCAACGCAGCCAGCCCGAAGAGGAAGAGAGCGGTGAGCCGCAGGGAACGAGGCATTCCGGTGATTCGATTATGCCACTGGCTTTTGTTGGGCGGCGTGGGCCGCCGCGCGGGGGAGCCGGGCGGACAGGTTCTTGAAGGCCGGATAGGCGGCCACGAACGTCAGCGTCAGCACAAAGCTGGTGTAGGTGCGGATCAGGAAGCCGTGGAAGACCCACGCCTCCAGCGCCAGCACCGCGGCCGACAACAGCACGCAAGCGGCCAGCACCGGCCACGCGGGCACGCGCTTGGCCCACGCCTGCAGCGCCAGGCCGGCGCGCAGCAGCAGCGCCGTCAGGGCCAGCGAGGCGGCCAGCAGGCCGAGGCCGTGCGGCAGCCACAACTCCAGCACCCGGATCACCAGGCTTTGCAAAATGTAGAACACGAGCGAGTTGCCACCCCAGTAGCGCAGCTCCGCCCAGGGGATGCCCGCCGAGCTTCTGACTGGCGCGGGGTCCGGGGCCCCAGCCCGCCCGAGCGTGCGGCGCCGGCGCGCCAGCCAGGTCCGGAACAGCTCGAGCAACAGCGACGCGTAGGCAAGCCCGAGCAGCCAGTAATCGGCGCTCATCCAGAACTTGTCGAACTCGAAGCCGCGCGTGGCGTCCACGGCCCCGAAGGCGACGAGCGCCACCAGCCCCACACCGAGGCGCATGCGGCGGCTGGGATAACGCTTCAGGTGCGCGCCCAGCAGGTAAAAGCTGAGCCACGGCAGCAGCGGGAACAGACCCGGCGCCAGAAAGAACGACGACACGCCGCCGGCGGAAATTTTCCAGAAGTAGACATGCGCGTTGAGGTAGTGGATCAGATAGGGGATCGGGAACAGCCAGGTCCAGAAGCGCGGCAGCAGCCAGCGCAGCGCCAGCATGGCCAGCATGGCCATGCCCGCGCTCTGAAACACGTCGGCCTGGGTGAGGGTGCCGTTGACGTAGTTGTTGGCGAAGCCGGCGAAGATCAAAAACAGGCCGTTGGCGGCGATGCGCGCTTCATCACCGCGCGAGCGCGCGGCGATGTGCCAGAAGTTCATGCCCGTGGAGGCGAAGAACAGCACCGCGGCCTCGGTGCCGATGTCAAGCCACGGCGCGTGCGGCAGAGGGACGTGCGCCACCACCATGAGCAGGCAGGCCAGACCCTTGATCATGTCCACCGCGTGGTCGCGCCCGGCGGCGGAGGGCAGCGTGCGCGGAAGGGCGGTGGAAGCAGCAAGAGCCATGCGGTTGACGGGCGCGGAGCGCGCGCTGCGGGTGCTATACAATCATCTATCTTGATGATCGTCGAGGCGGAGAGGGTTACCAAAGTATATCCGGTGGGCCAGATCCAGATCCAGGCTCTGCGCGGGGTTTCTCTCAGCGTGGCCGCGGGCGAGTTTGTCGCCATTGTCGGCGCCTCGGGCAGCGGCAAGAGCACGCTGCTGCACATTCTGGGCGGGCTCACGCCTCCCTCCACGGGGCGGGTGGCGATTGAGGGGCAGGAATTTGGCTCGCTCTCCGACGCGCAGCGCACCGCGCTGCGGCGCCGCACCATCGGCATCGTGTTCCAGAAATTCAATCTGCTGCCGACCTTGGATGCGGCCGGGAACATCGCGATTGCCCGGGAGATTGCCGGTTCGCCGGCGCTGCCACCGGCTTACCGCGATCACCTGGTGCGCCTGCTCGGCATCGGCGACCGGCTGCAGCACCGTCCCACCCAGCTCTCCGGCGGCGAACAGCAGCGGGTGGCGATTGCGCGCGCGCTCATCAATCAACCGCGCATCCTGCTCGCGGATGAACCCACGGGCAACCTCGACTCGGCCAACTCCGCGGCGGTGCTGGGGGTGCTACAGGAGTTGAACCGGACGCTGGGGCAGACCATCCTGATGATCACCCACAACGCCGAGGCGGCCGCCATCGCGCACCGCGTGCTGCACATGCGTGACGGCTTGATGGTGCCGCCGGAGGAGTTGCCTTAGCCTTCGGCATCATGGAATTTCTGCTGCACGGGCACGAGTTCAACCTGAAAGGCGCCAACCGCGGCTTCTTCACCAGCCGCCTGCGCGATAACCTGGAGACGCTGCTTGCCGGCTGCGACTGCCGCGTGGGCATGCGCGGGCTCGGGTTGTTGGTGAGCTGCCCCGGCGAGCACGCGGCGGTGGCGCGGGAACGGCTGCAGCGCGCGCTGGGCGTGCAGACGCTCGTGGCCGGCGAGCGGGTGGCGGCGGACGTGGAGGCGATTGCGCCGGCGGCGCTCGCCGTCATCGCCGGCCAAGCAGGACCTAGTTTTGCGCTCGCGGTGCAGCGGCCGGACAAGGCGTTAGAGCTCAGCTCGTATGAGGTCGCGGTCGCGGTCGGACGATACATCCAGGAGCGGCTGGGCGTCGAGGTGGATCTGAACCATCCGGCACGGCGCTGCACCATCGTGCTCAGCCGGGCGGGCGCGCTGGTCAGCGCCGGGCCGGAAGCGGGACCGGGGGGCATGCCGGCCGGCACCGCGGGGCGGATGCTGGCGCTGCTGTCGAGCGGCTTTGACTCGCCCGTGGCCGCCTTCCGCATGATCCGCCGGGGCGCGCGCGTGGCGCTGGTCCATTTTCACGCGCCCACGGGCGGCGGCCAGGGTTCCAGCGCGGTGCAGGCGGAGGCGCTGGCGCGCCAACTGACGCGCTACCAACTGCACTCGCGCCTGTATCTCTGCCCGTTTCTGCCGGTGCAGCAGGCCATCGTCGCCGCCGCGCCCAGCCGTTACCGCGTGCTGCTCTATCGGCGCATGATGCTGCGCATCGCCGCCGCGCTCGCCGGCGTGATCCACGCCCATGGGCTCATCACGGGCGATTCCCTCGGCCAAGTGGCCAGCCAGACGGTACTGAACCTGGAAGCGGTCAACGCGGCGGTGGCGCTGCCCATCTACCGTCCGCTCATCGGCGACGACAAGCACGCCATTCAGGCGGAGGGCCGTCTCATCGGCACCTTCGCCATCTCGAGCGAGCTGTCGGATGACTGCTGCAGCGCCTTCCTGCCGCGCAGCCCCGCCCTCTCCAGTTCCCCGGCCGAGTTGGAGGCCGCCGAGCGGGGCCTGCCGGTCGAGGAGTTGGCGCGCGCCGCCATCGCCGGCATTGCGACCCGGCGCTACGCCCTGGTCCACGGCGAACCGGTGGAGGAGTAGCCGCCTAACTCGCGCGCCAGCGCGAGGTGCGGTGCAGGAAGGCGAGAATTTCGGCCACGGCGGCGTAGAGTCGGCCGGGAATCGGAGAGCCGATTTCGACGTAGCCGTAGAGGGCGCGCGCGAGCGGACGATCCTCGACGATGGGCACGCCGTGGCGCACCGCCAAGGCGCGGATGCGCGCGGCGACGAGCAGGCGTCCTTTGGCCACCACCAGCGGCGCCGCCATGACGGCGGCATCGTAGCGCAGCGCCACCGCATACTCGGTGGGGTTCACAATCACCACGGTCGCGTGCGGCACCTCCTGCATCATGCGCCGGCGGTGCATCTGGCGCTGGATGCGGCGGATGCGGCCGCGGGTTTCCGGGTTCCCCTGCGTCTCCTTGTTGTCTTCTTTCACTTCCTGCTTGGACATCTTCAGCGACTGCTCGTGCTGGCGCCGCTGCAAGATGTAATCCACGCCCGACCACACCAGCAGCACCAGGCCGCCACGCCAGGCCATCGCCATGCATAGCGACAGCATCCAGGCGAGCGCCCGCGGCACGCTCATGCTGCCGGCCTGCGCCAGTTGCTGCCAACTGCCCGCCAGCACGCCCCAGGTGAGCCAGCCCATGACCGCGGCCGGAATCACCGAGCGCGCCACCTTGCTCAGCGACGAGGGCGAGAATAGGTTTTTGAGATTGCCCGCCGGCGACAGGCGCTCGAACTTGAACAGCGCCTTGGGCGAGATGATGAAGCCGCCCTGAAAGGCGACCGCGGTCCCGCATAGCCAAGCCGCCGCGGCAATCGCCGCGCTCCACCACAGCGCCAGCAGAAACGTGGCTTGGAACTGCTGCCAGCCGATGTGGACGCCGGGCTGGGTGGCCTGGGTGAGCAATTGCGCCATCAGGCCGCGCCACTGGTTGAGGCTATTGCCGGAACACCACGCCATCACGGCGACGGCGGCGAGCAGACCGGCCGCGCCGGGCAGATCGCGCCCGCGCGCAACCTGCCCCTCCTTGCGCGCCTCTTCGCGGCGATGGGCGGTTCCCTTTTCAGTTTTATCCGCGTTGGGCATGGGGCTCAGGCCAGCGGATGCGCGTGCTGCAGAAAGAAGCTGACTGCGGATTGAAACTGCGGCCCTACGAGACTCGGCCAGTAGCGCAGCGCGGCAATCAGGACGGCGTAGCCGACGAGCTGCTTGATCGGGATGCCGACAAACATAACCGGCAACTGCGGCGCGACCTTGGCGAAAAAGGCGAGCGTCACGTCAATCAGCAGCGTGGCAACCAGAATCGGCAACACCAACTCCAGGCCCCAGACCCAGAGATTGCCGGCAAAGGTGAGAAACTGAGCGCCGGTCAGCGCGGTCAGGCTCATGCCCAGCGGCAGCTGGGAGAAGCTGGAAAACAACGCCAGCAGAATCCAGCGATGCACGCCCATCTGCAGAAATATGTAGAGCACCACCAGGCGGTGAAACGTCGCCAGCACGGTGCTGCTAGCCTGCGTGCTGGGATCGATCGAGGTTTCCAGGCTGAGGCCGAGCTGAAAGCTGGCCACTTCGCCCGCCAGCAGGGCGCCTTCGAACACCACCTGCGCGGCCAAGCCCAGGAACACGCCGATCATCAGTTCCGAGAGGCCTTCGCCGAGCAGGTCCAGCACCGAGCGCTGCGGTAAGTGCGATCCGGTCAGCGGCAGCAGCACCACCGTCAACGCGATCACCAGCGCCGCCTTGACGCGCGCGGGCACCGTGGCCTCGCCGAAAAAGGGCGCGGTCACGAGCAGCCCGCTCATGCGGCAGGCGATCAGGATCGCCGGAACCACGTAGACCAGCCAATGGGTCGGGATTGTCACGGGGGCGGCTCCGCTAGTGCAGGTACGGATGCAGATTGCCCAGCAAGCTGAGGGTGAAGAACACCATCTTGTGGAACATCCAGGGCGTCAGAAAGAACGCGCTCAGCGCGACCGCGGCCAGGCGGGGGACGGTGGAGACGGTGGTGTCCTGGATGGAGGTGACCACTTGCAGGACGCTCACCACCAGTCCGATCACGGTGGCGAACACCAGAATCGGGCCGCAGATCACGAGCGAGATTTCGAGCGTCTTGCGCGCCAGCTCGACGGCTTGATCGGGTCCCATGGCGCTCCGTCAGACAAAGCTGTGCAGCAGCGAGCCGACCAGCAGATGCCAGCCGCCGGCGGCCACAAACACCAGCAGTTTGAGCGGCGTCGAGATCACCACCGGCGGCAACTGGAGCATGCCCACCGCGGTGGTCACCGAGGCCACGATCAGATCAATCGCCATGAAGGGCAGGAACAATACCACGCCGATCTGGAAGCCCGTCTGCAATTCCGAGACGATATAGGCGGGAATGACGACGCGCAGGGGCAGCACGGCCGCCGAGGCCGGACGCGGCAGCTTCGCCGCCGCCGTGAACAGCGCCAGGTCCTGCTCGCGGGTGAAATGGAGCATGAAGTCTTTGACCGGGCCGCCCGAGCGCTGGAGCGCCTGCGTGATCGAGATGCGCCCGTCGTTGTAGGGCACCACGGCTTTTTGATAAATCTGCGCGCCCACCGGCTGCATGATGAAGTAGGTCAGAAACAGCGAGAGTCCGATCAGGATCTGGTTGCTGGGCGCCGTGTCAGTGCCGAGCGCCTGGCGCAAAAAGTGAAACACCACCAGCAGCCGTACGAACGGCGTCATCGAGACCAGGATGGCCGGAATCAGCGTGACCAGCGTGAGGATGACGACGATGGTCCACGACAGATCGTGGTTCATGCCGGGCAGGCGCAGGCCGGGCGCTTGCACCGCCGCCAGCGCGGGATGGATCACTGCACCTCCCGCCCGGGCGGGGTCATGACCGGCACCATTTCGTCCACGCCGGGCTCGCCCAGTTCCGCCAATAGGGTCATGGAGTGCGGCGTGGCGCCGACCAGCAGCTCACGTCCGTCCACCATTACCAAGCCCACAAATCGGCGCTCGCCGAGCGCGAGCGTCTCCAGCAGACGCAGCCGCCGCTGCCGGCGGCCACGCGGCTTCGCCAGCCAGCGCCTCAGGTCCCAACCGTGGATAACATGCGTGCTCATGGCGGGGTTCGCTTCAGGCCAGGCGCGTGATACGCACCGCCAGCTTTTCGTCCACGCCCTCGAATTCCGCCCAAGCCAGCAGTTGCCCGTTGGCGCGGAGGGGAACGTCGGCGTTTTGCTGCCAGGGGGTCTCGACCACCGATTGCGGCGCCATGCGCAACACATCGCCGACGGTGAAATGCGGAACTGACAACTCGACTTCCAGGATGCAGGGCAGCCACTGCAGATCCGCCCAGCGATCCGCGGGCTGGGGGGCGGCCACCGGCTCGACCGATGTTGACGGGACGGTGGCGGGGCCGGCGGGTGAAGGGGCTAGGTCGGGAGCGGGGATGGCCATGGCAGTCAGCGCTGGACGAGAAATTGGTCGAAGTACAAAGCCTTAACGCCGGCGCCGGGAAGGCGCTTTTGGATGGCCGCCAGCACCGCCTGCTTCAAGGCCTCCTTGCCGGCGTGGGTCAGCAGGACGGTGGAGGTTTGCGCCGTCACCAGGCTGACCAGGGTATCGCTCGCCACGGACTTGAGCGTGGTGTCATCCGTGCCGGCCGGGGAAGCGAGGGCCAGCGAGAGGCCCAGGCGCAGATACGCCGGCGTGGCGTCGGCGAGGTTGTAAACACTGCTGGAGAGGGGGAGGATCCGCAACTTCACCGCTGCCGCTTCCACCTTGCTGCCGCGGTGCAGCACGCTACAGCCGGGAAACAGAACCAGGGGGAGCAGGAGCAGCGAGCCCAATCTTAGAAAGCGGCGCAACATGCCTTCCCGTACGCAATCGAAGCGCCACCGCCATTTAAGAGCCCTCTAATGAAACGGGCGGGCGGGCGGCCTGTTGGC
>JBOGKL010000067.1:0-6947 GCA_050745525.1 Terriglobales bacterium
GCGGGGGAGACCTCGAGGGCAAAGGCGCCGCTGGAGCCGGCTGCCACCGTGGCGCTGGTGGGCGAGACGGTGAGGCTGAAGTCGCCGCCGCTGCCGCTCAGCGGCAGCATCTCGGATCCCGACGGGCTGTTGTCGCTCACCACCAGGGTGCCGCTCTGCGATCCGGTCGCCGTGGGCGTGAAGACGACGCTGATGGTGCAACTGTCACCCGGAAAGAGGGTGGAGGAGTTGGCCGAGCAGGTGTCGGTTTCCGTGTAGGGGCCCGTGGTGGCAATCTTGGAAATGATCAGGGGCAGTTCGCCGCCGTTGGAGAACGTCACCGACTGGGCGGCGCTGGCCACCGTGGGTGCTTGCGCCGGGAAGCCCATGGCGGGCGGGCTGAACACGCCCTGCGCGGCCACGACGTAGCGGCTCACAAAGGCCTCGGCGTTGACGGTGCTGTTGAATTTGGTCTGATAGGCGCCGGTGGTGACCGGGAAATTGGCCGAGGCGGTTTCGCCCACGACGTCAAAGTCGCCGTTCAATTGCATCCCGATGCCGAGGATCTGATCGTTGCCGCTGCCGCCGAGGTAGGTGAAGAACAGCGGCAGTTTCTGGTCGAGCCCGAGCGTGGAGTCGTACTTCACCAGGAACCCGTCCTGCACGCCGCCCGAGGCGGACTGGGTGGCATTGGTGGTCACGGCCAGGTTGCTCGAGCTGGTGTAGCCGCCGAGGTAAATGTTGCCGCTGTTGTCCACGGCGATGGAGGTGGCCACGCCGCCCGGCGAGGCGCCGAGGTAGACACCTTGCACGGTGGTGTCAGCGTTGTTGAGCTTGGCGGCGAAGCCGTCGCCGTTGGCGCCGAGCGTCGCTCCGCAGCCACCGCTGGGACAGAACATGTTGGCCGAGGTGGTGTCGCCGGCGACGTAGACGTTGCCGGCGGTGTCGGTGGCAATGGCGTTGATTTCGTCGGCGCCGTTGCCACCGAGGTAGGTGACCCATCCGAACGTGCCCGAGGTGTTCACTTGCGCGACGAAGCCGTCGCTGCTGCCGCCTCCGTTCGTGGTCTGGCTGCCGCCGCCCACCGGGAAGTTGGTCGAAGCGGTGGCCCCGCCCACGTAGACGGTGCCGGTCGGCCCGAGGGCGATGGCATTCCCGCGATCAGCCCCGGAACCACCGAGGTAGGTGGCGAACAGAAGCGCGCTACCGGCGGGGTTGACGCCGGCCACGAAGGCATCGGTGCTGCCGCCTTCGGTCTTTTGCGCGGCCGAGACGGAGACGGGGAAATCGGTCGAGCTGGTGGTGCCCACGATGAAGGCGTCACCGGAGGAGTCCACGGCGATGCCGTTGGCTTGATCGTTGAGCGAACCGCCGAGGTAGGTGGAGTAGTCGAGCGAGGCGCCGCCGGGGGCGAGCTTGGTCACGAAGGCGTCGGTGTCGCCGTGATTGCTGGCTTGAATGGTGCTCGTTGAGGCGCCGGGAAAGTCGGTCGAGCTGGTGTAGCCGGTGACATAGATGGCGTCAGAGGAATCAAGCGCAATGCCGGTGGCGCGGTCGTCGCCGGTTCCACCCAGGTAGGTGGAAAAGATGAGCTTGGTGCCGTCGGCGGAAATCTCGGACACGAAGGCGTCGTAGTCGGGACCGGACTGACCGGGCGAGAGCGTGCCTTGATAGGGATTCAGGGTAGGGAAGTCGCTCGACAGCGTGTAGCCGGCGATGTAGCCATTGCCGCTGCTATCCACCGCGACGGCGTTCGCCTGGTTATAGCCGGTGCCGCCGAGGAGGCTCGCGAACTTCAGGACCGGATCCACGGTCAGAGGAAGATTGGTGTCGTAGGTGCCAAGAGCCAGCCGCACGGTGTGATTGGGCTCGATGCGGTAGGCGGCAGAGACATTGCGCCGGCGGCCGTTGACGTTCTGGTAGGCGTGGGGCGCGAGCAGGCCGAGGCCGTCGGCCAGTTGCAGGCTGCCGTCAGAGGCGAGGCGCGGTGTGGCGCCTTGAAATTTCATGCCCACCAGCGAAGGCGCCGCGTGCGGGGCGAACTGCAGGTCGAACTCGACCAAGCCGCTGTGGCCGTAGTAACGAAGGCCCACGCCCGGATACATGCCCGCGTAGCGGACCTGGGCGAAGCGGGGAACGTTGAAGGAGCGCCGGCCCAGGAAGTAATGTACGCGCCCGGAGAGCGGCTGCACCCCTTGGGCGCGGCCGGCCGCGGCGCCCAGGAATTGGAGGGCGACGGCGCCGGTGCGGGTTTTGACCACCATCCCGCGCGCAGTCAGAAAGACGATGGAGCCGTGGCTGCGGGCAAGAAACTGGGCCTGGGTGCTGGTTTGTCCCTGGTTGGCTTCAAAGCTTAAAGGCAACTGGGAGGGACGCGCCAGCGGCGCCTGCGCCATAGCGGCGGCAGCGCCAAGCGCCAGCAAACAGGGAACGGACAGCTTCCACGGGGCAGCAAAGCAGGGCAGTTTCCATCGAGGCATAGGCGTCGTTTGCATCTATTATTCTTACGGTCGGGATCAGCACCAGGCGGCTGTGAAACTACGGCCCGGCATCGCCGGGCTATTTAAAAGAATGATCCTCAAAGACTTGCCTCGGAGTCAAGTAAAAACGACACCTATGCTTCCAGCTTGTCCAGCGCGGCCTCAAGGCGCACCCGCTCGGCATCGGTAACCGCCAACCCTTGGCAGTTGATGCGAACATTGTCACGTGCGCCGCAAAAGGCCGCTTCCGCCAGCGCCTGCGCCGTTGTGACATCGCTGGCCATGGCGGCGGGCACATGAGGCTGGAGCGCGCGCAGGCGGGCGCGGATGCCGCGGCAGCGCACGGCCACGCCCAGCGGCACGTCGGCGGCCAGGACGGTAGCGGCATGGATAGCCGCGGTCCGCGCCTGCTGCTCCTCTGGCGTTGCCTTGGGCAGCCGGCGGGCTGCGCGGATGGCTAGAAATGCCTGGCTATCCTCATCGGTGGCGCGGGCCAACTGCTGCCGCAGTTGATCGAATTCCGCCTCGGCCTCGGACCACACCTTGTCGGGCGCCCGCTCGGGTGACGGTCCGGACTTGCGCGCCTTGGCCGCTCCCAGCCGGGTCACCATCTGCCCGAGCGCGGCCGCCATGGCGCCGGTGGCCGCGGCCGCCGTTCCTCCGCCCGGCGCCGGCTCCTCCGACGCCAGCGCGTCGAGGAACGGCGCGAGCACGGCGGCGAAGCGCTGTTGAGGCGATTGCATCACGCTGGCCACGCGCGTCTCGATGACCATCTCGGCATCGAACGCGGCGAAGCGCAGCATCTCGGCCGCGGTCTGCTCCAGCGCCCGGCGCGGGATCAACCCGATCAGTTCGCTCTCGAGCGGCTGAGCGCCATGCTTGGCGGCTTCGGCGGCGACGGCGCGCCAGGCTGTGGCGAGCGAGGTGGTCTCGAAATCGGTCAGGTTCATGGAAACCTGGGCGCGCGGCGGATCGTTCAATTGCACGCCCATGCCCTTCAACGCCGGCAAACCGCCGCCCGAGGTGCGAATGGTTTTGGCGATGGCCTTGGCCACGGCCACGTCCGGGGTGTCGAGGTTGATGTTGTAGGCGATCAGAAATTTCCGGGCGCCGACGACGGTGGCGCCGGCGGAGGGATGCAGGCGGCAGTCAGGGAAGGGAAGCCCGAAATCGGGGGTACGGCCGGGGTCGGTTTTGATGAGCTCGGAGACGCCCTCGAACTGCCCCTTGCGGATGTTCTCCAGCCCGTGCCGGTCCTCGCGCCGCGCCGCGGCTTCGTATAGGTATACGGGAATCCCGTAGCGCTTCCAGATCTCTTCGCCGGCCCACTCCGCCAGGCGGACGCATTCTGCAAGCGTCGCGCCCTCGAGCGGCACGAAGGGCACGACATCGGTCGCGCCCAAGCGCGGATGCGCACCCTGGTGGCGGCGCAGGTCAATACGTTCGGCGGCGGCGCCCGCGCCCCGCACCGCCGCTTCGGCCACCGCGCCGGGCTCGCCGGCCAGGGTGATGACGGAGCGGTTGTGATCGGCATCCATCTCACGCGCGAGCAGGGAGACGCCGGGCACGGACAGCAGGACGGCGACGATGGCATCCACAACGGCGGCGTCGCGGCCCTCGCTGAAGTTGGGAACGCATTCAATCAAGGCCATGGGTTTCGATCCACTCTCCATTTTGCACGACTGCGCGGCAGAGGTTTTGGCCGGCGAAGTAGGGCACGGCGCGGTAGTCGTCCACGGCGAAGACGGCCACATCGGCGCGCTTGCCGGGGGCGAGCGAGCCGCAGACGGCGGCGCGCTCGAGCGCGGCGGCGCCGTTGATGGTCGCCCCCGTCCAGGCCTCAGCCGGGCTCAGGCGCATTTGGTTGCAGGCGATGGACATGACCAGCGGCAGGCTGAGGATGGGGCAGGTGCCGGGGTTGAAGTCGGTGGCGAGCGCCACCGCCGCGCCCGTTTCGAGCAGCATGCGCGCGGGCGGATAGGGCTGGCCCAGGAAGAAGTTGGCGCCGGGAAGGAGCGTGGCGACGGTTGCGGCGCGGGCGAGGAGTTGGGCATCGCGCTCGAGCGCGGCATCGCAGTGATCCACTGAAACCGCGCCCAGCTCGACGCCCAGGGCGATGCCGCCCAGAGGCGCGAACTGCTCGGCGTGCAGCTTCAACTTCAGGCCGGCGCGGTGCGCGGCCGTAAGCACGGTGCGGCTCTCGGCCAGATCGAAACCGGCCGGATCGCAGAAGATGTCGGCAAACTCGGGCACGGCCGCGCCCAAGCGCATGACGGCGGGCAGCATGGTTTCGGTGAGCAGGCGCAGGTAACCGCGGCGGTCGTGGCCGAATTCGGGGGGCACGATGTGGGCGCCGAGAAACGTACGCGGGGCGTCGCAACCGAGAGCGAGGGAGGCGGCGTGGGCGGCGCGCAGGCTCTTGCACTCGGATTCGGGGGTGAGGCCGTAGCCGGACTTGACCTCAATCGTCGTGGTGCCGTGGGCGCGGGCGCGGCGCATCCAGTGCTGGGCTTGGGCGATGAGCGTGGCCTCGGTTGCCGCGCGCACGCCCTCGAGGCTGGAACGGATGCCGCCGCCCGAGGCTGCGATCTCCGCGTAGGTTGCGCCGGCGAGGCGGCGCTCGTAGTCGCCGAGGCGCGGCTGCGCAAAGACCAGGTGAGTGTGGGAGTCGCAGAGGCCGGGGGTGAGGAGCAAGCCGCGGCAGTCGCGCTCCTCGCGCTTCTTGGGCGCTTGGGCGGCGACGGCGGAGGTGGGGCCGGCGGCGACGATGCGGCCCTTATCCATGAGGAGGGCGCCGTCGGTGATCAGGCCCAACTCGGCCATTTCCGCGCCGCGGCGGGCGCGGTCCGGCCCGGCCAGGGTCAGCAATTGGGCGGCGTGGGTGAGCAGCAGGGGCATAGGACGTTAATTGGCGCGGGACCTCGCGCGTCTACGCCGCGCGACCCGCTTACGCTTCGCCGGGCTGGAGGCCCCGGGGCCCCAGCCCGGACTCCGCGCGCTGTGTCTACTCACGCGGCATCTCATGCGACATGGGAATTTCGATGCCGTGCTCGCGGGCGAAGGCGGCGGCGTCGGGGTAGCCGGCGTCGGCATGGCGGGCGACGCCGATGCCGGGATCGTTGTTGAGGACGCGCTCGATACGCCGCGCCATCTCCGGGGTGCCGTCAGCGACGGTGACCTGGCCGGCGTGCTGAGCGTAGCCGATGCCGACGCCGCCGCCGTTGTGGATGGAAACCCAACTGGCGCCGCTGGCGGTATTGAGCAGGGCATTGAGCAGGGGCCAGTCGGCCACCGCATCGCTGCCGTCGGCCATGGCCTCGGTTTCGCGAAAGGGCGAGGCCACCGAGCCGCAGTCGAGGTGATCGCGACCCATCACGATGGGAGCCTTCAACTCCCCCGTGCGTACCATCTCGTTGAGCGCCAGACCGACGCGCGCGCGCTCGCCGTAGCCGAGCCAGCAGATGCGCGCCGGCAATCCCTGAAACTTGACGTGCTTGCGCGCCAGGCCGATCCAGCGGCTGAGGATTTCATCGTGCGGGAACAGCTTCAGCACCAGCTCGTCGGTGGCGTGGATGTCGCTCGCCTCGCCGCTCAGCGCCGCCCAGCGGAACGGGCCGCGTCCCTGGCAGAACAGCGGGCGGATGTAGGCGGGGACGAAGCCGGGGAAGTCGTAGGCGTCCTTGACGCCGCGCTCGAAGGCCATGGTGCGGATGTTGTTGCCGTAATCAAAGGTGACCGCGCCGGCCTTTTGCAGCTCGAGCATGGCGCGGACGTGGGTGGCAATGGAATCGAGCGCGCGGTCGCGGTACTCGCCCGGGGCGCGCTCGCGCAACGCCGCCGCCTGGGCCAGGCTGAGGCCGGCGGGGATGTAGCCGAAGAGCGGATCATGGGCGCTGGTCTGATCGGTGAGCAGGTCCGGGACCACGCCCCGGCGCGCCAACTCGGGCAGCACGTCGGCGCAGTTGCCCTCGAGACCGACCGAGACGGCCTGCCCCTGGCGGATGGCGTTTTTCAGAATGCGCAAGGCTTCGTCGAGGTCGTTGACCTGGATGTCGCAGTAGCCGCTTTTGACGCGGCGCGAGATGCGCTCGGGGTCCACCTCGACGCCCAAAAAGGCGGCGCCGTTGAGGGTGGCGGCGAGGGGCTGGGCGCCGCCCATGCCGCCGAGGCCGCCGCTGACGACAAGCTTGTGCGCGAGCGATCCGCCAAAGTGCTGGCGTGCGGCGGCGGCGAAGGTCTCAAACGTGCCCTGCAGGATGCCCTGGGAGCCGATGTAGATCCAACTGCCGGCGGTCATCTGGCCGTACATCATGAGGCCGCGGCGTTCGAGCTCGTGAAAATGGTCCCAATCCGACCAGCGGCCGACGAGGTTGGAGTTGCAGATGAGCACGCGGGGGGCGTAGGCGTGGGTGGGGAAGACGGCGACGGGCTTGCCCGACTGCACGAGCAGCGTCTCCTCGTCGCCGAGCTTTTCAAGAGCCGCCACGA
>JBOGKL010000068.1:0-3728 GCA_050745525.1 Terriglobales bacterium
CGCCAGGACACGGTGCCGGGCGCGCTGCAACCGCGCAAGACGTTTGGCCGTCCGCCCACCATCCGCGGACGCGTGGCCGCCGGCTTCCTGGTCTTCTTCGCCTACAGCTTCACCTGGGTCTTTATCGACTGGGTGATGTCGCTGGAACCCAAGTGGTACACCAACATGTGGGCGGTGTACGGATTCGCCGGCCTGTTCGAGGCCAGTCTGGCGTTTGTGCTCCTGTTCACGGTGCTGTTCCGCCGCGCCCGGATGTTCGACGGAGCCGTCAAGGATTATCACTACGTCGACTTGGCCCGCATCGTCCATGCCTTCAGCATTTTCATGGTGTACATCGGCTTCGCCGAGTATCTGCTGATCTGGTACGCCAACTTCCGCGACGAGACCATCTACTTCCATCAGCGCGAAGTGTTTGGCTGGGGTTATCTGTTCATGTTCCTGTTGTTCGCCAAGTGGGTGCTGCCGTTCTGCATCCTGATGAACCAGAAGGTCCGCACCAACGAAACCGTGCTGATCGTGATGTCCAGCCTGATTCTGGTGGCCGAGTGGCTCGACTGCTACTGGATGATCATGCCGGTCATCCACACCCACTTCTATATTCCCAACTGGATCGAGCTGGGTGTGTTCCTGGGCTTCCTGGGCATCTTCGGCCTGCTGGGCACGCGCTATCTCAGCCGCCACGCCATGGTGCCGATCGGCGATCCGAAGTTCCTTAACTCCGTGGCCGGAAAGTATCTATGAGCCAGCAACCCCAACTGCCGTCCCGGCCCTCGATCAAATCGCTGATCGGCTTCGCCCTGGTGGTGCTGGTGGCCGGCTACTTCATTTACGCCGCCTTCGGCGGCGAGTACCGCAGGGCGAACTTCGAGGCGCGCTTTGATTTCCACAAGCCGCCGCCGCCGGGCGCCGAGAACGTCGTGGACCTCCGCCCGCTACTGGCCCCGACACCCAAGCTACTGACCGAGGGTAAGCAGGTGTTTGCCGCCAACTGCGCGCCCTGCCATGGCGCGGACGGGTACGGCAATGGTCCCCGCGCGGCCGGGTTGAACCCGCCGCCGCGCAACTACCACAGCGGCAAGTTCCGCTACGGGACCTCGGTGCTGACGATGTACCACACGGTGACAAATGGCTCCCCGGGCACCTCGATGCCAAGCTTCGTGGCGCTGTCGCCGGAAGAGCGCATGGCGGTGATTCACTATATCCGCACCAACTTCATTCCCAAGGGCGCGCTGCAGCCCAACACCCCGGCACAATTGGCGGCGCTGGCGACACCGGCGGCCAGCGGCCCGGCGCAGTTGCCGCCGCTGAATCCCGTGCCCGAGGGGCAGCGCATTCCGATCGCGGTGGCGATGCAGCTGGTGGCGCAGGAAGCGGCGACCAAGCCGGCGCCGGCGCCGGGTGCAGCCCCGGCGTACGCGCCCTCGGGCGCTGACGCCTCGCTGGGCGTGGGCCAGGCGATCTATGCGAACGCGTGCCAAAGCTGTCACGGCGAC
Organism: Terriglobales bacterium; assembly: GCA_050745525.1. Taxonomy (GTDB): domain Bacteria; phylum Acidobacteriota; class Terriglobia; order Terriglobales; family SCQP01; genus SCQP01. The sequence goes on from JBOGKL010000068.1 coordinate 1,494, forward strand.
AAGGGCCAGGGCGGGATCCCGACCATGATGGTCGGATCGGACCCCTACGTCGAAGTCACCGCCGCGAGTTTCCAGCAGCCGCGCATGCTGAAATCCATTAACGACGGGACCGGATTCGCCAACATCGTGCTGCACGGGCTGCCGGGACGGATGATGCCCGGCCACGGAACGCTTACCCGTCCGCAGCTCGATTCCCTTTATGCCTACGTCCGGCAGTTGGCCGGAGAACCCGCCGCCGCGGCCGCCCCCGCGCCGGTATCGCGAGGTCGGCGATGACGATGTTCCTGTTTTCGATGTGGCTGGGCCTGCAGCAAACGGCGCATCAGGCGCTGGCGCAGGGCCTCGCCCAGCCCACCCGCAACGCGTTTGCGTCACCCGGCAGCTCGGTGGCGCGCCTGGCGGCGGCGGAAAGCTGGCACGCCTTCTGGTGGGTGATCCCATTCATCGTGATTGCCTACGTGATGCTGGTGGTGGTGATGGTCCGCTTCCGCGACAAGGGCGACGGCCGCAAGGCGGCGAAGTTCCACGAGCACAACCTGCTCGAGTTCCTGTGGACGCTGATTCCGGCGATCGTGGTGGCGCTGGTCGCGCTGCATTCCTACCCCGTACTCCATTTCATGGAGTACGGCGGCAACAACCCCGCCCTGAATGTGGACGTCGTCGGTCACCAGTTCTTCTGGGAATATAAATATCCGGCCTACGGCATCGACATTTCGAATGACACCATGGTGGTGCCCGCCAGCAAGATCGTGGATCTGGACCTCACCAGCGTGGACGTCATCCATGGCTTCTATGTTCCGGGCCTCGGCATCCAGGAAGACGCCCTGCCGGGGCGCCTCACCAATCTCTGGTTCAAGGCCAAGCCCGGCGTCTACAAGGGAGAGTGCACGCAACTGTGCGGCGCCGACCATAGCCAGATGCTGATCACCGTGCAGGTCGTGCCCGACAATGAGTTCGAGGCCTGGCTCGCGGCCCACAAAAACCAGCCCGCCGCCAAGCCCGCAGCCGCACCGCCGGCCAGCGCGATCAAGAAGGGCAGCGTGAAGACGGCGCCCCCAGCCAAGAAAGGAGCAGAGCAATGAGCGCCACCGCAGGAACCCTCGCCACCCCGGCCGGGGAGTTCCATCCCCGCCAGTATCACGGCGTGCTCGATTGGCTGACTACGACCGACCACAAGAAGATCGGCATCATGTATCTGGTGCTGGCGCTGGCCAATGGCTGGCTGGGCGGCTCGCTGGCCGGCATGATCCGGTTGAACCTGTTCAACCCCGACTGGAAGCTGTTCAAGCCCGAGGTGTACAACCAGTTGATGACGATGCACGCCACCATCATGATCTTTTTGACTCTGATGGTGGCCTTCACCGGCTTTGGCAACTATCTGGTCCCGCTGATGATCGGCGCTCGCGATATGGCGTTTCCCAAGCTCAACGCCTTCAGCTTCTGGTTGCTGATCCCGGCGGCGCTGATGCTCTATGGCAGCTTCTTCGTCGCCGGCGGAGCGGCGGCGGGCGGCTGGTGGAGCTATCCGCCGCTGTCAACGGCCCAGTTTTCGGCCGGGCACGGCGAAGATCTGTGGATTCTCGCCGTCATCCTGATGGGGATCAGCTCGATCATGGGCGCGATCAACTTTCTGGTCACGATCATTGACATGCGCGCGCCGGGGATGACCTGGACCAAGATTCCGCTCTTCGTGTGGAGCTGGCTGGTGACGGCCTGGATGCTGCTGCTGGCATTGCCGGTGCTGAGCGGGGCGATGTTCATGCTCCTCAGCGACCGCTGGCTGAGCACTGGGTTTTTCCGGCCGTCGCTGGGCGGCGATCCGCTGCTCTACCAGCATCTGTTCTGGTTCTTCGGCCACCCGGAGGTCTATATCATGATCCTGCCGGGCTTCGGGATGCTGTCGCACATCATTCCCGCCATGTCCCGCAAGCGGGTCTTCGGCTACAAGGGCATGATGGTCGCGCTGTGGGCCATCGGCGTCATCGGGTTCATGGTGTGGGCACACCATATGTTCACGTCCGGCATTTCCGGCGCGGCACGGATGTGGTTCTCCATGGCCAGCATGGCCATCTCGGTGCCCACTGGGGTCAAGATTTACTCCTGGCTGGCCTCGGCGTGGGGCGGCGTGATCCGCTTCAGCACGGCCATGAAGTTCGCGCTCGGCTTTATTTTCACTTTTGTCATCGGCGGCTTGAGCGGCTTAATGCTGGCCGTGGTGCCCTTCGACATCCAGGT
>JBOGKL010000069.1:0-2133 GCA_050745525.1 Terriglobales bacterium
GATCTCCCGTGAAGCAACTCATCTCAAACAGGCAGGATCGTCTGCGCCTCCTCAAGTGGATGCTGGCGGGTGGCGGCGCCGCGATCGCTCGCTTCTTGGGCGGGCCGCTGGCGATCGTTCTTCGGAGCGCGGACATGGTTCCGGCGGCGCCGACCCACGACCCCCCCCTGGAACCCCCGCGATCCAGATCGCGTCAGTCGTATCCGGCTACTCGCTCGAGTCGTGGTCATAGGGCTCGGCATCCTGTGCCTCGCCGCGCCGCACTGGGTCTACGCCGAGCTGTCAGGCGGCGCACTCTTACCGGCGAGATTGCTGTACGAACCCGGATTTTGTCACGAACGCCTCCCATGGCTTCTGGCAGTGGCGGTTCTGGTCGCCTTGCTTTACATCGTGGTCGCGGCCAGGGGACGTTGGCGGCCGATGACCCGATACATCGATACTGGGTTAATCATCGCGACGATAGGCGTGCTGATTTGATTTCATAATGATGGGGACATCTTTCGCTCGCCCGTCGTTGATCGGACCATGAAAGTCGGGATCGAGTCGGCGATATTCCTCATGATGATCGCTCTTGTTATCAAGGCAACCCGGATGCCGAGATTTCGGATCGGGGGACAGCGGCAAAATCATTCAGCTGAGCGTGGGAAGCGACCGGCTTTCGGGCCGCAGCCAAGGCGGTAGATCTAGCGCCGTAGCCGAGCGTCGGGCCAGTAGAGCAGTCCTGGTACCTGTTCTGCGTTCCAACGTCCGTTTCAGAGGACTTCGAGGAGCGAAGTGGCAGGCCGGAGTTGGCCGATTCCGCTGATCTACCCAAATGGGTATGGGTGGATATCCCCTGGCGGTCCACACATACCGACATTTCTCACCCCGGGGGCCTGCGCCACACACTTGCCAGCCACGGTTGTTGGTCGCGCGGCAGTCCGGTCGGCCTGTAGTAGTGCTCGAGCTCTATGAGTCCCACCTCTGACATGTACCGACGCCACGTATCAAGATCGTGGTAAGCGCCGTAGCGCCCGCGGTTCCATCCTTCCTCGTTCCCGCCGTGCGGATTGGAGCTGAACAGCACCCCGCCGGGCTTCAGCGCCGCGTGCAGCTGCCGTAATACGCGGCGCAGTTCTTGAGATGGCACATGGAACAACGCGGCATTGGCGTAGATCCCATCAAAGCGCTCGCTCGGCAGATCGAGTTTGAGGAAATCCTGCTGCCAGACCTCGCACCCGGTATCGGCGCGCGCCATGGCAACAAAGCTGGCTGCGCCGTCCAGCCCGATGGCAGTGTGGCCCATTGCGACGAAGGCCTTCAGGTCGCGCCCCGGCCCGCAGCCCAAATCGAGGATCGTGAAGGGCGGCTCCGGTTCGATATGCCGCAACAACGAGGCGATGTTCTGGCTGACGTCGTGATCGCGCGTACCGGCGCGAAACTCCCCGGCACGCTTCTCATAGTGTGCGAGCGTGATCGTGACGATCTGGTCGATCTCGTGCGCATCAAGGAGCTTGTCAACCATCTAAGTAGCGTCCAAGTTCAACCAACATCTACCCGCTGAGCGAGGGTCGGCAGCTTTTAGATCTCGAGAATACCAAAGACTTCACCGTAGAATTCGCGGACGCGCTCTTCCCCGCCGGTTGGCAGCGCTAGCTGCACGTAGTCAAGACGGGTGACGCGCATAGCATCGATTGTTTCACAACAAGGCGGCTCGCGTGAACGGCCGCTCTGGAGGCTTTCGACTTGAGCGGTTGATCGGCCGCAGTTGGCCGAACTCGGAAGGCAGCGCCCCAGCGAGCCGGTGTTCCCGTCCGGCCTCATGGGGGTGGTAGAAAGCAGTAATTGCAAGCCGCGCTTACGCGACCCCGCCGCCCCCATGACCTCGTAGGGCTCCTATGGCGAAACCGACAGCGTCATCGCCCCGAAGTCGAAGACTACCGCGGAATAAGCCCGCAGCACGTCGTCGCCCAGCACGGCCGCCTCGCCGGTTTGCGGTTCCTTGGCGATGTCGAGATTCTTGAGCTCCAAAGGTTGGCCCGCAATCGTCAGGGTCGCTTGCGGAACCCGGCGGACCTTCTCTTTTACCACGCCGCCAACGGCCCCGAATCTGTGTTCGGCGCTGACCATGGTCGCGCGATCCGCAGCGGAGAG
>JBOGKL010000070.1:0-2621 GCA_050745525.1 Terriglobales bacterium
GAACGATCACTGCTTCCTGCCCGGCCATCAAGTGATGGTGCAAGTGCAGAGCAGTTGGTTCCCGCTGATTGACCGCAACCCGCAGACCTACGTGCCCAACATTTTCCTGGCGCCGGCGAGCGCCTTCCGCAATGCGACGCAGCGGATTTACGGAAGCGCGCAGTACCCGTCGCACATCGAGCTGCCGGTACGAAGCGGGGGCCAGTAGCTCCGGGCCTCAGCGGACAGCGATGGGGGCGCGCCAGAAGGCGGCGCGGCGCGCCGCGGCATCGAGGACGCTGAGCTGGCAGAGGTAGGAGCCCGGGGCAAGCGCGCCGGCAGGCACCGTGATGTGAATGGGAATGGCACCATCGTGGCTGAGCGGAGCGGGCGCAAAAGCAGCGAGAGGCGACTCGTAGACCAGCTTGCCGCCGCGGTAAAAGCTCACATAGGCAGCTATGGGAGCGGCGGGCATGGGCTTGCGCGCGTATGCCTGCAGGTAAATATAAAGGGGATCGGCGTGCGAGAACACGTGCGTGGTGCTGGGCAGGAGCTCGCTGCCGCCAGTCACGAGCGGGTCATCGGCGAGGCCGGCGAGGCTCTTGTTGGCATTAAAAGCGGCGGCGGAAACCGGCTGGCGCTGTGCCGAAAGAACCACCGAGCTGATGGGCAGGGCCGGCGTGGGGTGCATCAGGTTGGGGACGGTGAAGTGGGTGAGATAGGTGCCGATGCGTCCGGTGGCATCGTCGCGCGCCAGAAGCTTGATCGAATACTGTCCCGGCAGGAGCGTGAAGCCGGCGGTATATTCCAAGGGCGAATTTTCAAGCTGCCGGGCGGCTCGTCCGTGGAGCTTGAGCCTGACCTGGTCGCGCAGGTTGGTGATGGTCATCCCATAGGCATCTTTGACTTCGCCAATGAAGTCCAGAACTGCGACTTGGGCGTCGCGTTTTTTTGCCAACCGCAGTTCACGGCCGGGAATGGTCACGGCGATGGGGACGAAGTAGTCGGCTGAGTCCAACTGGAAATAGTTGATCGCCAGCGCCAGGTGCAACTGCGTGATGGGGTTGCCCAGCAACAACGCATCCTCCAACTGGCGTTCCTTGTCGGCGACGGTGAACTTGGCAAAGACCTTTTGGGCGTAGTAGCCGCGGCGGTAAGAGAGACGGGCGGAGCGTGCGGGAGTGAGAGAAACGCGAACCCGGCGGTAGCGGCCGTCGCGGGTGGGATTGGAGGTGTAATAGCCGATCAGGTAATAGCTGGAGATGGCATTGCGCGCGGTGATGATGCCGCGCGCGAGATCGTTGCTGTCGAGCAGGGCCTTGCCGCCGGTGTCGGAGGCCAGAGCGTAGAGAGTATCCTGCGACGACTGCAGGCGCAGTCCAAAGGCCGCCGCGGCCGAGCCGGTGTACATGGCGCCGCTACCCGTGGAGCCTTGCGTGGCATCACCGAGCGGCGCCGAAGCCACCAGGCCGCGCGCGTCCACGGGGAATAGCGAGACGTTGGCGCGCAGGGCGGCGTTGGTGGTGGCCTCGAGCTGGGCTTCATTGTCCGCGCCCTGCAGGTTGAGGCCGCCGGCGAAGATGACCAGCGATTTTTTTTGCTCGATGGGCGCCAGCATGTCCACGGCGGTTTGCAGTGCGGCCAGTTGGCGATTGGTGTTGAAGATATTGAACGCGGCCGAGTCCTGGCCGAAGGCGCTGCCGTGGTCGGCGGCATCGGCATCGTCGCTGAGCTCGGTGTAGCCGAGGGCGCCGAGGGTGATTTGACCGAGCGCACGCTGCAGAGCGGCGTGGTTGGCGGTGAAGTCGAGCTTGACCTGAACGCCGGTGCCGTCATACTCCAGGATCGCGACCTGGTCGGCGGGTTCGAGATCGCGCGCGATGAAGTTGCGCGCGGCCCCGAGAGCTCGCAGTTGATCGCTGAGCGGCATGGCCGTCATGTCGAAATACAGCGCGACCAGGCGCCGGCCGGGATATTGACGAGGCGCAATGTCGAGAGCGGTGGCGGCGGATTGCGGCGCCGGCTCGGCGGGACGGGCGGGTGTTGCATGTCCGTCCAGTTTCTGGAACTCGCAGAAGGCGATGCTTTGGCGCACGCCATCTTCGGTGACCACAAAACCCTTGGCGGTCAGACCGGGGATTGCTTCGCCCTGCCGGTTGGTCACGGTGACGGCTTCGACCACAAGCCAGGAGTGGGCCGAGAAGCGATATTGCGACTTCTGCTGCGCAGGGAGGAACGGCGCGAGCAAGAGGGAAGTGAGCAGGATTGAGCCGGCGCGGAGCATGGCTAGAAAATGACGCGCAGCGTGGTTTGCAGGCTGCGCATGGGATCGGCGGCGGAGGGGAGGCCGAACAGCGGTGAACCCACGAGCGTGTTGAGGGAGGTGAACGTCACGTGGTTCAGAACGTTTGCGGCATCCACGCGCAGGGCCGCGGTCAAACCGTGCGGCAGCGGGAACCGGCGTTGTAGCGAGGCGTTCAGGGCGAACTGGGCGGGACCGTCCATCGAGTTGCGGCCGGCCGTGCCCCAGGCGCCGGGGGCGGGAACACGGAAGCCGCCGGAGGCCGTCGCATCCGGGCGGACGCCGAAGAAGCTGGTTCCGGGCAGGGGAATCAAGGTGGTGGGGGTGAGCGGCTCTCCAC
>JBOGKL010000071.1:0-11413 GCA_050745525.1 Terriglobales bacterium
GCTTGGTATCATGATAGGCGGGGACGAGCCCTGTCCATGAGCTTTGGCGAGCTGTTATTCCTGCTGATCCTGGCGCTGCTGGTATTCGGACCGCGCAAGCTGCCCGAGATCGCGCGCACCGTAGCCAAGGTCATGACCGATTTGCGGCGTGCCAGCAACGAATTCCGCTACACGCTCGAGGAGGAGATCCACAAGATCGAGGTCACCGAACACCCGGCGCCTTCCCAGCGGCTCGAAGTCGTTCCCGCGCGCGTGGAGGGGACTGTAGCACAGGAGCCGGAGCCGCCCGCGGCAAAGCCGCAAGAGTCAACGCCGCCACCGCAGGAACCGGAAACCGCCCTCGTGCGCCGTGCGGCCGCCGATGCCCCTGCCGCCGACGTCACTGCCGCCACCGGGGGAGTTAGAAGCTAGATAGTAGGCGCTAGCGCCCCCGCCGATGCCTCTGTTCGACCACGTCCGCTCTGAGTCCGGCCCCGCCGGCGCCGCCATGTCCTTCCTGCAGCATCTGGAAGAGCTGCGCCGCCGTATTTTCTGGGCTGCCGTCGGCGTCCTGCTGGCCTTTTTCGTCTGCTTCACCTTCGCCGACTCCATCTACGGCTTCATCGCACGGCCGATGACGGCCAGCCTCAAGGCCTACCACCTGAACGCGCACTTGGTTTATTTCAACCCGGTGGATCCGTTCAATCTCTACGTCAAGCTGGGGCTGATCTGCGCGCTGTTTCTCGCCTCCCCCTGGATTCTCTATCAGGTCTGGGCCTTCATCCGCCCCGGCCTGTACCCGCGCGAGCGCCGCTACGTCGTCCCCTTCGTGGTGTGCACCTCGGCGCTGTTCATCGCCGGTGGCGCCTTCGCCTATCTGTACGCGTTTCCCCTGGTGCTGACCTTTCTGATCGGCTATGCCCATCGCTTCACCCCGGAAATCAACATCAACGAGTATTTCAATCTCTTCTCCACCGTGGTGTTGGGCGTGGGCTTTGTCTTCGAACTGCCCACGCTGATCTTTTTTCTGTCGCTGCTGGGCCTGACCAACGCGCGCTGGCTGTTGAAGAATTTTCGCTACGCCATCCTGGGCGCCTTCGTGCTGGCCGCCGCCATCACCCCTACCGCCGATATCACCACCATGACGGTTTTTGCCGCCCCGCTGATCGGCCTGTACGCCGTCGGCATCGGCATCGCCTGGCTGGTGGGCAAGAGGCGCGGGCCGCGCCGCCGCGGCGCCGCCGCCCAGTAAGCTCGGCGTTAGAAATGACTCACCCTCGCGGCGTACTCTTAAGGTAGGATCAGAGTGGTCGCGGAGGCGCAGCGGGGGTTCTGGCAACGGAGCACATGCAAATCCTGCTTGAATTGGGGCACTCGCTGGGCGAACTTGCGCGCTCCATGGGCTTGGTGGGCCTGTTCGCGCTGACCCTGTTCGACGGCTCGCTGTTGTGGCTGCTGCCCGGCATCAACGACCTGGTCCTGATCAGCTTTGTCATCGCCAAGCATTCCATCGGCTGGGCGGTGCTGGCGGTGCTGGTGGCCACGTGTGGCTCGATCCTGGGCGCCATGGCCAGCTACCGCATCGGCCATCGCGGCGGCGCCGATTTGCTGCGCAAGCGATTCCCCCCGAAGCTGCTCGTACGCGTGGATAACTGGACCCATCGCCTGGGCGCTATCCCGGTGGGCGTGGCCGCCGTGATGCCGCCTCCATTCCCCTATGCGCCGTTCGTGTTCTCCGCCGGGGTGATGAAGGTTCCTCCCGCCCGTTTCCGTTTTTCCGTGGGCTTGGGACGTGGGGTGCGCTACTCGCTCGAGGCGGTGCTGGCCATGTACATCGGCCGTCATCTGCTGCGCCAGTTGAACAGTATCTATTGGGCGGCGCTCGAGCCCGGACTGATTCTTATCGCTGTGGCGCTGCTGGTGTGGGGCATCTATCGCCTGCAATTCTCCCACCGCGACTCCGGCCCCACGCGCTGGTTACAGTAGCGCGCCAAAGCTGACCTCTTCGCCGCGGCGCTGGCGCGAATGCCGCCCCGCCAGGGCCGGGTCGTGCTCGGGAAAATCCGTGCGGCAGTGCGCGCCCCGGCTCTCCTTGCGCGCGCGGGCGGCGCGCACGATGGAACCGGCGGTGGTGACGGCGGCGCCGCCGGTTTCCGCCATCGCATCGAGCAGCCGTAATGCCCGCTCCAAATCCGCGCCGTTGCGCATCACCCCCGCGCACGCTCCCAGGATGGCGCGCACCTCGGGCAACTCGCTTCCCGTTCCCGCGGCGTGCGACTCCCGTGCCGCATCGAAGTCGGGCGTCGCGCGCGGCCCCACCGCTGCCATGGCCCGCCCCGCGCGCGTCCCAAACACCAGCCCCTCGAGCAGGGAATTGCTGGCCAGGCGGTTGGCGCCGTGTACGCCCGTGCAGGCGCACTCGCCCGCTGCGTACAGACCGGCGAGCGAGCTGCGCCCTTCGAGGTCGGTGGCAATGCCGCCCATGGCATAGTGTGCGGCCGGTCGCACCGGAATCCAGTCCGTTTCCAGGCGCAAGCCGTAGCGCGCCAGCGTCGCCGCAATGCGCGGAAACCGCCGCTCCAGTTGTTCTTTCGGTAGCCCGGTGGCGTCCAGATAGCAGGCCCCCGGTCCTTGGGCGGCATCGGTCGAGGCCAGGCGCAATTCCGCCTCCAGCGCCCGCGCCACGACGTCGCGCGGCGCCAGCTCCGCGTCGCGATGATAGCGCGGCATGAAACGCTCTCCGGCCGGGTTGCGCAGCACGGCGCCTTCGCCGCGCAGCGCCTCGGAGAGCAGAAACCGCGGCGCATTTGCCAGCGCCAGCGCCGTCGGGTGAAACTGCACGAACTCCATGTCGCTCAACACCGCTCCGGCAGCATAGGCCAGCGCCGGGCCGTCGCCGGTGGCCACGCCCGGGTTCGTGGTTTCGGCAAACAGTTGTCCCAACCCGCCCGTGGCCAGCAGCACCGCGCGCGCCGCAATCCGGCGCGCCGCTCCCTCGCCGGCCGGAATAAACTCAATGCCCGCCACCGCGCCTTCCGACAGCAGCAGCCGCGTGGCCCGTCCGTGCGGCACCAGTTGCAGCCGCGGCAGCTCGGCGGCCTGGCGCGCCAGCGTGGCCGCGATTTCGCGCCCGGTCGAGTCGCCGTGCGCATGCAGAATACGCGAGCGCGAGTGCGCGGCTTCGCGCGTGCGCTCCAGCCGCGCCCCGCTGCGGTCAAACTCCGCGCCCCAAGCCAGGAGCTGCTCGACCGCGGCCGGTCCTTCCTCCACCAGAATCTTCGCCGCCTTCGCCTCTGACAATCCGTCCCCGGCGCTCAGCGTGTCCTGTTCGTGCAGGGCGAAGGTGTCGTCCTCGCCCATGGCTACCGCGATGCCGCCTTGGGCAAAAGCGGTGGCGGAGTCGGCGATCGATTCCTTGGTGAGCACCATCGTGCGCGCCGCTGCGCCCAGCTCCAACGCCGCCCGCAGTCCGGCGATGCCGGAGCCTACGATGACAAAATCCGCGCTCGCGAGGTCAACCATCACCCGGTACTTTTACACTACACTGGAAGCGCCTTGCGTCACGAGATCCAGGTCCGAATGCCGCCGCCGCACGCGCCCTACACGGCTGTGGTCGAGCGCGGCGGCCTGACGCGCGCCGGCGCTCTCGTCCGCTCCCATTTGCCGCAGGGCGGCCGCGTCGTGGTGTTGACCAGCCCGCGCATCCGCGGCTTCTGGGGCGCGGCGCTGGAGGCAAGCCTGGCGGATGAGGGTCTGCCGTTTTCCGTGCTTGAGCTCCCCGACGGAGAAGTCCACAAGAACCTCGCCTCCGTCGCCCGGCTGGCGGAAGCCATCACCGCCACCGGCGCCGACCGCCATGCGCTGCTCGTGGCTTTCGGCGGCGGCGTCATCGGCGACGTGGGCGGACTGCTGGCGTCGTTATACATGCGCGGCATCCGCTTGCTGCATCTGCCCACCACGCTGCTGGCCATGGTGGATAGCTCACTCGGCGGCAAGACCGGCGTGAACCTGGCCGCAGGCAAGAACCTGGTCGGCACCTTCCATCATCCCCGCGCCATTCTGGCCGATCCGGCGCTGCTCGCGACCCTCCCCGAGCGCGAGTTCCGCAGCGGCTTAGCGGAGGCGATCAAGTACGGCATCATCGGTTCGCCCGATCTCTTTCAGCGCATCGAGCGCGAGGCCGCGGCTCTGCGCCGCCAGGAACCGGAACCACTCGACCTCCTCATCGCGGCCTGCCTCGAGCAGAAGGCGCGCGTCGTCGCCGCCGACGAGCGCGAAAGCGATCTCCGCCGCGTGCTCAACTTCGGGCACACGCTCGGCCACGCGCTCGAGAGCGCCACCGGCTACCAGCGCTATCTGCATGGCGAGGCCGTGGCCTGGGGCATGCTCGCCGTCACGCGCCTGGCGGTGCGCCTCGGCCGGCTGAGCGAAGCCGACGGCGCGCGCATCGCCGGCGCCATCGTCAACGTGTGCGCGCCGCTGCCGCCCTTGCTCGAGCCGCCCGAGCTGGTTTTGTGCCATGCCGCCAGCGATAAAAAAACCCGCGCCGGGCAACTGCACTTCGTGCTGCCCACCGCGATGGGCGCCGTCACCATCGCCGCCGGCATTCCCGACGCGGAGGTGCTGGCCGCGCTCAGGGAGACCGCCTCGCTCACGCCGGTTTCCGGAACACCACCTGCACCGCCCGCCGCCACTCCTCGTTCAGCCCGATAAGCGTGCACGGCACCTCCTCCGCCAGCCACGGCGTCAGCCACGGCGTCAGCGGATGCCAGCGCAGCGCCGGCGCCACCAGCCACAGCAGCGGCGCCTCGGGGCTGATGGCGCGCCCGGGGAAATAGCCCAGCCGCTCCAGGTCCCCTTGCGTCTGGTGCTGCTTCACCTGCTGCCAGTACAGCAGCGCCTGCAGTGGAAACGTGAGATCCTCGGCGGCTTTCAGTTCCGTTACCACCAGCCGCCCCGCGCGGTTCAGCGCCAGCAGATCCACCATGGCTTTCCCCGCCGGGGTCGCGATCGGCACCTCCGCGTGGAGGGCGCCCGGCTGAAGCTGAGCATCGAAGGCCTGCGGATCATGGCGCAGCATATGGCCCATCCAAGCCTCCGGATACGCCGCATACAACGCCATGGCGCGGCTGCCGCCCGTGGCGCGCTCCCGCCCCACCGCATCCAGCCAGCGCTGGAACAGATCCTCGGTCTCGGGCACGAGCGGTGTCTGTTCCCCGCCGCAGCCGAACACGAACGGTGCGGCGCGGGGCCCCGCCCCCGTCGCTAGTTGCGCGTCCGTGCCCGTGCTCTCGCGCACCACCGGCAAGCCGTAGACGGAGACGTATCCATATCCCTCCGCCGCGGTTTCCCACGTCGCCTGCGGGCACGACCGACGCACCCGCGACAGCAGTGCCGCCGCTTCGGCGCCCCTGAACTCGACGCCCGCGGCGCCCGCGGCGCGTCGCAGCCCCGAAGCCGTATTGCCCGCATCCGAAAGCGCCACGGGTTCCAATCGTCCCCCCGTCCGGTCCAGGTGATAGCAGCTCAGTGCCGGTGGCGCGCGCAGAGCGCCGTGCAGCAGCCGCAACCAAACTTCTCCGCCCGGCGGCACGATGAGCCGCACTTCGGCGACGGCGCGCTCCCGGTACTGCGCCCGCAGTTGTCCGGCCCACACCAGTGCCTGCGCCAGCGCCAGAAGCACATCGGCCGCGCCTTCGCCGCTGTCCACAGCCGCGCACACGAGCAGGCGCTGCTGCCGCTGGAGCAGAAAGCGCACCACGGCGCCATGCCCCTTGGGCCCCGCCGCGTTTATCAGCCGCCACTCCGTCCAGTCTCTCTGGACTGCCGCCCACAGCGCCTGCCGGCACGCGTCCCGGCCCCTGTCCATCTCTCCGTGCGCTCCCGCCGCGCGCAGCACCAGACGCGAGGGCCGCGTCTGTCCCAGCCGCAGCACGTCGAGCTCCAGCCGTTCCCGCCCGGCCCGGCGCACCCCCACGATCCGCCGCACCAGGTTGGCCTCCGGTGCCCAAAAATGGCAAACTAAACGCCCCGGTTCCGGATGCAGAGCATAGCCAGTGTGCTCATCGCCCACCCGCGCCAGCCGCTGCCCCGCCTCGCTCAACTCGACCTGCGCATGGTGCAGGAAAAATTCCCGCAGCAACTCCGAGGCGCTTGCCGCGCTGCATCCGCTCGCCGCTGTCGCTATTGCCGTCCGCACCGCTCTACGCTAGCGCCGCCGCCGCTCTCCCGCCATCCCCGTTCCTGGGTGGAGCGGAGCGGCGCGCGCGCCGCGCGTAAAATAGAAACAAAGGGCTATGGCTACGCACTCCCAAATGGCTCACGCCGCTGCTGTTCCCGCCGATGAAGCCGAACTGATCCGGCGCTCGCAGCAAGGCGATTGGACCGCCTTTGAAGTCCTCGTGCAACGCTACGAGCACCGCATTTTCCGCCTCGCACAGCGCATGATGGGCAACGACGCCGATGCCGAAGATGTGATGCAGGAGACGTTTTTCCAGGTCTTCTCCCACATCCGCCAGTTTCAGCAACAGTCGCGCCTCTACACCTGGATCGTCCGCATTGCCGTCAACCAGGCGCTGATGAAGTTGCGCCGCCGCCGCGGCAACCTCGTCCCGCTCGACGAGGAAATCGCCGGCGAAGAGGGCCCCATCAGCCGCGACCTCGCCGACTGGCATCCCGATCCGGAGCAGCAGATGCAGACCAGCGAGCTGGGCGCCATTCTCCAGCGCTCCCTCGACGCCCTCACTCTGCCCTACCGCCTCGTCTTTCAGCTCCGCGATGTAGAGGAGTTGTCCACCGCCGAAACCGCCGAAGCGCTCGGCCTCAGCGAGGCGGCCGTGAAATCGCGCCTCCTACGCGCCCGCCTGCAACTCAGGGAAAAGCTGAGCCACCACTTCGGGGTGGCAGGAGTTTGAATTATGGATTGTCGCCAGCTCATTGAGCATCTCTGCTCCTATCTCGACGGTGACGCCAGCCCGGATGTGCTCCAGCACCTCTACACCTGCTCCTGCTGCCGCCAGTTGGTCTCCACCTGTCAGCAGACCATCCGCTTCTACCGCGCCCAGCCCGCCCCGCCGCTGCATGCCGACCTTCACCGTCGCTTAATGACTCACGTCGGGGATGCATGCCACCCTCGGCCCGCTTCCCGCATCGAATGAAGTAGCTGTTGGACTAAAGCGGGGTGCGTGATGACCTTTGCCATTCTGGGATGCCCGCACAATCACTTGAGCTTTCCCATCGTGACGCACGAGCCCAACCCTCCGCTCCCGCCCGCCGGACAGCCGCCTCACCCCCAAGCCCACGTCACCTGTCTCGACTGCGGCCGTGAATTTTGGTACGACTGGTCGCGCATGCGCCGCTTGGCCGCCCGCGTCCCCAACGCCGCCCCTCCCCGCCGCGCCGCCTAACGGTCGCCGGAACACTTTCAGGCCCCGCCCCGCACAGTGAGTGTAAGATGCAGGCATGCGCCTTGCCCGCTTGCTCTTAGCAGCCTCCGTCGCCGCCTTCTTCGTATGTTCCGTCGTCGCCCAGGCGCCAGTCAGTGGCTTTCCCCCGTCCCTGCCCACGGCCGACCTGGTCTTACGCGGCGGTACGATTGAAACTCTGAACCCGCTGCAACCCGACGTCGCGGCCCTGGCCGTGCGCGACGGCCGCATCGAGGCCGTCGGCAGCGACGCGGCCATCGCCCATTACATCGGCGCGGGTACCAAGGTGCTCGATCTGCACGGCGCCTTCGTCACCCCCGGCTTCATCGAGGGCCACGGACATCTCATGGACACCGGCCGCAGCGCCATGGAGTTGAACGTCGGCCTGGCGCCCAACTGGGATGCTATCGTGGCCATGGTCAAGGCCGGCGTCGCCAAGGCCCGCCCCGGCCAGTGGATTCTCGGCGCCGGATGGCAGCAGAGCAAATGGAATCGCGTGCCCCAACCCAACGTGGGCGGCCTCCCGCTGCGCGCCTCCCTCGATGCCGTTTCGCCCAACAACCCCGTGATGCTCGACCACGCCAGCGGCCACGCCATCTTCGTCAACGGCGTCGCGCTCCGCCTTGCCGGCATCACGCGCTCGACGCCCAACCCGCCCGGCGGCACCATCGTGCGCGACGCGCAGGGCGAGGCGATCGGCATGCTGCGCGACACGGCCATGGGCACTGTGCGCCGCGTCTATCAGCGTTACGAAAGCACGCTTCCCGCGAGCGCCCGCGCGGCCCAGCGCCTGCAGGCCCTCCACCTGTCCGTCGAGAACGAAATCAGCAAGGGCATTACCACCTTTGTGGACATGGGCGAGAACTTCCAGACCGTGGATTGGCTCAAGCAGCAAGCAGCCCAGGGCTTGCCTCTTCGCTTGTACATCAACATCAACGGAGAGTCCGTGGCGGCGCTCAACGCGCGCCTGGCGCAGTACCGCACCGTCGGCTTTGCCAACGATCACTTCAACGTCCGCGGCATCGGCGAAATCACCTCCGACGGAGCCCTGGGCACGCGCAGCGCCTGGTTTCTGTCGCCCTACACCGACGCCCCGACGATCTCAGGCAAAAACGTCGTGGCCATGAGCACGATCGCGCAAATGGCGGAAATCGCCGCCCGCGACGGTTTTCAGCTCTCCGTGCACGCCATCGGCGACCGCGCCAACCGCGAAACCCTGAACCTGTTTCAGAAGATCTTCACCGCCGATCCGGCTGCGCATGCGCTGCGCTGGCGCATCGAGCACGCCCAGCACCTGCAGCCGTCCGACATTCCGCGCTTTGGCCAACTGGGCGTCATCGCCTCGATGCAGTCCATCCACGCCTGCTCGGATGCGCCCTTCGTGGTCACCCGTCTCGGCGAGCAACGCGCCCGCGAAGGCGCCTACGTCTGGCACTCCCTCATCTCGACCGGCGCCATCGTGCTCGACGGCACCGATACGCCGGTGGAAGACACCAACCCCATCCCCAACTTCTTCTGCGGCGTCACCCGCCGCGAGGGCAACGGCACCTACTTTTTTCCGGCGCAGAAGAAGACCCGTATGCAGGAGCTGCGCGACTACACGTGGAACAACGCCTACGCCATCTTCCAGGAAAACGATTTGGGCTCGCTCGCCCCCGGCAAGCTCGCCGACATGGACGTCTTTTCCGGCAACCTGTTGACCGAGCCCGTGGCCGACATCCTGCGCACGCGCGTGCTCTACACCATCATCGGCGGCAAGGCGGTCTACACCCGTCCCGGTGCCTCCGCCTGGCGCGCCGGCCGGCTATTCCCGCCCATGCCCGAGTTCGACCACGTGAACTAAGCGCGGCAGCGGAGCCGGGGCTTGGGGGCCACCGGCGAAGCGGTCTAGCGGCCTTAGAGAGCGGGCCGCGCGCCTGAGCGCGCTGGGCGCCCGCGATCAATAGATGCCCGTCTACACCCGTCCCGGCGCCTCCGCCTGGCGCGCCGGCCGGCTATTCCCGCCCATGCCCGAGTTCGACCACGTGAATTAGCCGCGGCGCAGATGGGTTATCCGGCCTCTATCAGCCCGTAGCGTCGCTGCCAGCGCTGCTGGATTTCCGCCACCAGCCGCCGCTGTTCCTCAGCGCCGGCCTGGTCGAGGAACTCCCGCGCCGCACGGCGCGCGGTTTCCATCAGCGCGCGGTCGCGCACGGGCTCGGCGACGCGGAAGGCGGGCAGCCCGCTCTGCCGGGTGCCGAAGAACTCACCCGGCCCGCGCAGCTTCAGGTCCAGCTCGGCCAGGGCGAATCCGTCCTGCGTGCGCGCCAGCGCGCGCAGACGCTCATGCGCCGCTGAGGTGGCATCGGCGCCGTGCAGCAGAACACACAGCGCCTCTTCGCCCCGTCCGGACTCTTTCGCTTGCGGCCGTCCGATGCGGCCGCGCAACTGGTGCAGTTGCGCGATGCCGAATCGCTCCGCCTGCTCGACGACCATGAGCGTCGCATTGGGCACATCCAAGCCGACCTCGATGACCGTGGTGGCGACCAGCGCCTGCACCTCGCCGTTGCGGAAGGCGCTCATCACCGCCTGTTTCTCCTCCCGCTTCATGCGTCCGTGCAGCAGCGCCAGCCGCAGGCGAGGGTAGCGCCCTTGCAGGTGCTCGAACATGGCCAGCGCGGGTTTCAACTCCAGGGCTTCGGATTCCTCAATCGCCGGATAAACAAAATAAGCCTGCCGTCCCGTCTCCAGCCTCCGCGCCACGAAGTCATACACTTCGTCGGCGCGCGCCCCGGCCACCACCCTCGTCCGGATGGGCCGCGCCCCCGGCGGCAGTTCCCGGATCGTGCTCGCGTCGAGGTCTCCGTACAACGTCAGCGCCAGCGAGCGCGGTATCGGCGTCGCCGTCATGACCAGCACGTGCGCCTGCCAGTCCCCGCTCCGGTCCTTATGCATCAGCTCGAAGCGCTGCAGCACGCCAAAACGGTGCTGCTCGTCCACGATCACCAGCCCCAGCCGTTCGAAGCGGAACCCTCCCTCCAGCAGCGCCTGCGTTCCGATCACCAGTTGAGGCGGCGCCGCTCCTGCCGCCTGTTTCTTCCCCTTCTGCGCCCCGGAGATCAACCTGATGCCGCAGCCCGGCAGCCGCTCGCGCGCGTACAGATAATGCTGCTCGGCGAGAATTTGCGTCGGTGCCATCAGCGCCACCTGATATCCGTTGGCCATGGCGATCACGGCTGCCTCCAGCGCCACGATGGTCTTGCCGCTGCCCACGTCCCCTTGCAGCAGACGCCGCATCGGATGCCCGCTGCACAGGTCGGCGGCGATGTCGGCGAGCGCCTGCTTTTGTCCGGCCGTCGGATGGAAGGGCAGCACGCGCTTCACCTGCTCCCGTATGCCTTCGTTCACCTCCATGGGCGCGCCCGCCTGCCGCTGCAGCTTGCGCCGTTTCAGCTCCAGACCCGCTTGCAGAAAGAACAACTCCTCAAAGATCAGCCGCTGGTGCGCCGGCGTGCGCGCCTGTTGCAAATCCTCGAGCGGCGTCTCGTTGGCCGGGAAATGCACCTGTTCGAGCGCCGCCCGCCGCTCGGGCCACCCTCCCATGCTCACCACCGCGGCCGGTAAAGGTTCGCCCCACTCCCGCGGCAGCGCCGCCAGCGCGGTATGGATCAGCCGCCGCAGTCGTCCCGATCCCAGCGAGGCAATCGCCTCGTAGACGGGCACGATCCGCCCCAGTTTCAGCGAGCCCAGCTCGTCTCGTTCCGCCCCTGCAGCCAAGATCTCGAACTCGGGCTGATGCAACACCAACCGCCCCTGCTCCCGCACCAGCTTGCCGTACAGCGCGAGTGTCTGGCCCGACTGAAAGCGCTCGCGCAGGTACTCGGCATGAAACCACGAACAGCGCAGCATGCCGGTGCCGTCCCCCACCAGCATCTCCAGCCGCGTCATGCCCGCGCGCGTCGAATGAAAGGCGAAGCTATGCACCTGCGCCACGATGACGGCGGCTTCCCCCTCCCGCAATTCTCGAACGC
>JBOGKL010000072.1:0-4474 GCA_050745525.1 Terriglobales bacterium
GGGCTGGGGACTCGGGGCCCCAGTCCGGCCGGGGGCTAAGCGGGTCGCTCGGCGCAGCCGAGCGGGGTCCCGCGCCAGTCCAATGCCGCCCTCCGCCGCCACGATCGCCAGGCGCGAGGTCGCGTAGGCATGCACCTTGGGCGCGGTGCTCTTCAGGAAGGCGATCCAGCGGCCGTCGGGCGACCAGGCAGGTTGGCCGGCAGCGTAGAAGTCTTCCTGCGTCAGTGGCTTAGCCACCGCCCCGGGGCGCACGTCCATGACAAAAAGCTGGCCATCGTACGCGCGGCCCGGTTGGGCGGTGTGCTTGCTGAGAAACGCTATGCGGCGGCTGTCGGGCGACCAGGCGGGGTTGCTCTGGGAGTAGTCGGGCGAGGTCAGCCGGGTCAGCTTTTTGGTGGCCAAATCAAAGATATAAATGTGGGTTTTGCGGCCGGTGAGATAACCGGTGTAGTCGCGCGAAAACAGGTAGCGGTGGATCACGATCGGCTGCGGCGGCTGCGCCTGGCCATGGTGCGTGCGCTTGTAGACGGCCGCCGCCGATGGGTCCTGGATTACCAGCGCCAGCTTGCGGCTGTCGGGCGACCAGACGAAGCTGTGCAAGGCGCCCTCGACCGCGGTCAACTGCACCGCTTCCCCGCCCTGGCGATTGAGCAGCCAGACCTGGTTGCCCGTCGCCGGCCCGGGGCGCGAGGAGAGAAAGGCCAGATAGCGGCCGTCGGGGGACCAGCGCGGTGAGGATTCCGAGTTGTCGGCCGAATCGGTGAGTTGCAGGCTTGGCCCACCCCCCCAAGGCGCCATCCAGATATGCGACTGGTGCTTGTCTTTCTTGACATTCACGCTGGAGACGACATAGGCGACCCAGTGCCCGCCCGGCGAGCACTGCGGATCACTCACGGTGCGGATGGCGGAGAGGTCTTTCACGCGCAGCCGGCGCGGCGCCTGCGCCCATGCGCAGGCGGCCGCCAGCGCTAGGCAAAGCCAGAGGCGTATCTTCATGGCAGTGAGTATAATGCAAGCTGCTTGCCGGAGGCCGGCGTGGATGTCTTAACCGTGACTCGGGTCGTACACGCCAGCGTGCTGCTGCAGTTTGGCGGCTGCAGCCTGCTGACCGATCCCTGGTACTCGGAAAAACGCGGCTACTATCACGGCGAGCCCGTGGGCGTGCCCCTCGCCGCGCTGCCCCCGCTGGCGGCGGTGCTGTGCAGCCAGGGCGACTACTCGCACTGTGACTGGAACGGATTTCAGCCCTATCCGGACCACGACCTGCCCGTCGTGGTCAACCGGGGCTCGGGCAAGCGCGCGCGCAAGGCCGGCTTCGCCAACGTCATCGAACTCGATCCCTGGCAGGCGGCCCGGCTGGGGCCCATGCGCATCGTCGCCACCCCGGCCGCGCACGGCGTCTTGGAGAACTCCTACATCGTCGAGTGCGGAGGCCGCTCGGTGTTTTTTGGCGCGCATTCGCCCCTGGGCGCCGGGATGGACAGCGAAATGCTCGAGGTCGCGCACCGCTTCCCCTCCCTCGACCTGGCCCTCTTGCCCATCAGCGGCACCCAGATACGGCCGCTGTTCTATCAGCAGATCGTGATGAACACCCGCCAGGCGGCCGCGCTCGCCGCCCAACTCCGCCCCCGCTATGTGGTGCCCATTCACTATCGCTTCACCGCGGGGCGCCTGCGCGACCGCTTTCTGCTGAAATACCCAGGGACGCTGGAGGCCTTCGCCAGCGCCATGGCCGCCACAGCGCCCCAAGCTCAGCTGCGGGTTTTAGAGCCCGGTGCGGCCCTCGTCATTGATTAGGCCGTGCTACCCTTCCCCAATGAAGGGTGTGCTCCGCCTGGGTACTTTGTGCCTGCTGCTAACGATCTTCGGCCTGGCGCAAGCCCCCGATTACGTGCAGATCGGCCGCCAAACGGTCGAAGAGATGGCCTCCGGCAAATTCGCCGCCGTCGAGCAGAACCTGGACGTCTCGCTTGCGCGCGACGTGCCCGAGCAAGTTCTCCAGATGGTCTGGATGCACGTCCAGGGCCGCTTCGGCACCTTGCAGAAGATCATTGCGGTCAGCGTGGTCCCCTCCCAGGGACAACCCCGTCTGGTCCACGTCTCCTGCGAGTTCGCCAAGGGACCGGTCGTGGTGAACCTCTGGATCAACCCCCAGGGGAAGATCGCCAACCTGCATTTTCAATAACTTGCGATCAGGCGGCGCACAGTTGACGCAACAACTGGCGCGGATCGAGTGGTTTAGGCAAAAACACCACGCTGGCTTCCGGCTGGCGGTGCCGGTTCAGCAGCTCAACGCCTTCGGCGTGCCCGGAGAAGAAAATCACGCGTAAATCCGGCAGGCGCCGCAGCAGATGCTGAGCCAGATGAACGCCATTCACTCCCGGCATGATGATATCGGTGAGCAGCGTGTCCGGCTCGAACTTGCGTGCGATCCGCAGAGCCTCGCCGGCGCTGGTAGCCAGTTGAGCGGTGAAGCCGTTCTTGGCCAGCAAGGCATGGGTGGTCGCCGATATGGTGGGATCATCATCCACAACGAGGACACGACGCCTCGCGGGTACAACGTGTAGATTCGATTGGTTTTTGCTCGCCAACAGTTCAGAAAGCGCTTGCGCCAGCGCTTCCTGTTCCAGGTCGGCGATGGTCTGATCCGCCAGGAATTTCCGGACCGCGCGGCACACGATGGTCGGATCGTAACTGCCCATGCCACAAAGCCTAGCAGCCATTCGCGGCCGCGTCTTTCCCCCTGAATGGGGGGATGGGGGTTTGACATGTGCGACTCATGTTCATACGCTGTCCCCATCGGTGCCATGATTCAAATCCGCAACGTGCCAGGGCGCGCCTGCGCGGCTTAACGGAGGTCACTCCGTCCGTGACCCCGGCCGAAGCGCTTCGCGCCGTGCGCGACCGCGCATGATCACTTCTGGCGGAGGGAGAGGGATTCGAACCCCCGGCACCGTTTCCGATGCAGCGGTTTTCAAGACCGCCGGTTTCAACCACTCACCCATCCCTCCGCGGCCTTAGTCTCTATTCTACGGCCCCGGCTAGTTCTCTAGATCTCTTCGCAGGCAACGCCGGAACGGCGCACAGCACGAGAATAGCGCTGCAATGCGCGCTCAGCCTGCACGTATGCCAAAGTGCTCGTCCGAGAGCGCGCGACGCCGAACTGCAAGACACAATCCATACGCGAACCCATTGACATCAATTTTGCTGCGCACTGCGGTAACGCAGGAACAGCATCGAGCCGTGCGCTTTGACGCTGCGCAATTGCAGTTGCGGCGCATCGCGCGGTAAAAATGCTGTGCCGGCAATTAGACCCGGACGCGGGGAATTTTCATCACGCCCCGCCAGGGTGGGCGCCATGGTCAGGAATAATTCTTGCAGCGCGCCCGCGCGCACGAACTCGCCCAGCAGCGACGGGCCGCCTTCATGCAGCAGCCGCCGCACGCCATATTTTTCCCGCAGCAAGCCCAAAACAGCCGCCACCGGAATCCTTCGGCCCGCCGGCGCCAGCGCCACCGCCGGCACCCGATGCCCGAGTAGCGCCACTCCCTCCTTCGACGTAACCACGAGGGCTCGACTTTCCGGCCCGCTCAGTGCGGCGTAATGTGCCGGCACGCGTCCGCTCGCGCTAACCACCACAAGCAGCGGTACGCCCGGCATGCCCTGCTGCCGCCGCCAACGCCGCATCGCCGCCCCTGCGGGGGGAAACATGCGCGCCGGGTCCCACACCGCTTTCGGCCCCGCCTCGCGCAGCGTCGTTGCACCCACGATCACCGCATCGGCCGACATCCGCAGCAGCGCCATCACGAATCGGTCGCCGGCATCGCCGCCGCTGATCGTCCCTCCGCCGGCCCGCCCCGGAATCCCGTAACTCACCACGCCGTCCGTGCTGGCCACAAAGTTCGCGTACACATACGGACGCGGACGGGGCGGAAAGCCCAGATCGCCATCGTAGAGCCGGCGCAGAACCGGCGACAGGCAGGTTCCGGTCTGCCTTTCTTCCCATAGCGTCTGCAACAGGGTGCTCACTTCAGCTCGGCGCAGGTAACGCCGGAACCGCCTTCGTTTTGGGGCGGATGGGCGAAGCGGGCAACCTGGGGGTGGTCCCGCAGCACCTCGGCCACGACCTTGCGCAAAACCCCGAAGCCGGAGCCGTGGACAATCCGGATCTGTTCGACGCCGGCCAGCAGCGCCTCATCGAGGAACTTGTCGAGGCGCGCTTGGGCCTCGTCGGCGCGTAGACCGATGAGGTTGACTTCGAGCGAAGCCGGCGTCAGGCGGTCGGGCTGAGCGGGCGCGGCGGCCGGAGCGGCGCCGGCTAGAACCGATTCAATGTCGTCAGGCTCTATCTGCACGCGCACGGCCCCGGCGGCGACCTCGTAGCGGCCGTCGGCGAGCTGGCGCAGCACGCGCGCCGGGGTGCGCGCGGAGCGCAGGCGGACCTGGTCGCCAGGGCGGACGGCGGGGGCGGCGC
>JBOGKL010000073.1:0-4334 GCA_050745525.1 Terriglobales bacterium
CAGTTGGGCGGCGGCTAAAAGTTGGGCCGAAGGCGTCAGGCCGCGCAGCAGCACGCGCTCACCAGCCTCGGAGGCAGAGATCGCCCTGGCCAGCGGGCCTTGGCGCGCCAGCGCGTCGAGGAGCTCACGGACGAAGGGCAGGACCATAGAAAGCAACGCGTATTCAATTTTAGGATATCCGGCGAGCGCGTTGCGCGGGGGGCGCGCCGTTTGCACCGTGGGCACAGCGCGCGAAAGTCGCGGAGCCGAGCAAGGCGACTCGCCCCCGGCAAGCAAAACGGCGCGGCCCCCGCGCCCATCAATGCCGAGAGCTGCCTGGCCACGCTTGGCCAGGCAGCTCCCTGGCAGACCGCTGCAAGCGCGCTGAGGACGGCCGCAGGCCGCCCGAGCCCCGCGCCAATAATTAGATGCCGGCCGCTAGGCTTACACTGGACTTAGCGTTTTCATGCACACGCACGACCATAGCGGGCATGCCCATGGCCATGGCGGAGCGGGACGCCACACACGGCTATTTTTGACGTTGAGCGCGATCGCGACGCTCGCGTACGTGGTGCTCGCTTTTGTAGTGGGACTACAGGCCCATTCGCTGGCTCTGCTGTCGGAAGCCGGGCATAACCTGACCGACTTTCTGGCGCTGGCGCTGACCTGGGTGGGCGTGTACTTCGCCACCAAGCCGCCCACCACGAGCAAGACGTTTGGCTTTGAGCGCGCGGGCGTGATGACGGCGCTGGTGAACGTGGTGGCGCTGTTCGTGATCACGGTGCTGATCATCGTGGAAGCGATCGTGCGCTTGCGGACGCCGGAGGCGGTGGCTACCGGCCCCATGCTGTGGGTCGCCATCGTCGGGCTGGTGATGAACACCGCCATCGCCTGGTTTCTGGAGCACGGACGAGAGGACGTGAACCTGCGGGCGGCGTTCGTACACATGGTGGGCGACGCCTGCGCCACGGCGCTGGTCATCGTGGGCGCCGTGGTGATCGCCAACACCGGGTGGACCCTGGTGGACCCGGTGTTGTCGCTGGTCATCGCGGCGCTGATCTTCGCCAGCGGCTGGGGCATTTTCCGCGACACGATGAACATTTTGCTGGAAGGGGCTCCGCGCGGGGTGAAGGCGGAGCAGGTGCGGGCCGATCTGGCCGGCATCGAGGGCGTCGAGGCGGTTCACGACCTGCACATCTGGAGCCTGGGGTCGCAGTCGCACGCGCTCAGCGCGCACGTGCGCATCGCCGACGTGCAGGTATCGGCGAGCGAGATCCTGCGCAGCAAGCTGGCGGCGCTGCTCGACGAGCGCTACCACATTCACCACGCCACGCTGCAGTTCGAGACCACCGCCGCCTGCCAGGGATGCAGCATGGGCGAAGCTGGTGACGGTCCGCGCTGATACCGGCGGATCACTGCACCAGCGGAGGTTGGTCGCCGTTCTCGGCCGCTTCTTCCGGGGGCAGCACGCTGGCGGCGGCGACCTGGTCGCCCTCTTCCAGGCGCAGGATGCGCACGCCCTGGCTGGCGCGCCCGACCTCGCGGACGGAGCTGCTGCCGCAGCGGATGATCTTGCCCTGCTGGGAAATGATCATCACCTCGGGGGCTTCGGTGACGGCCATGACCGCAACCACCTTGCCGTTGCGCGCGGTGGTCTTGACGTTAATGACGCCGGAGCCGCCGCGGGACTGCAGGCGGTACTCGGAGAGCGGGGTGCGCTTGCCGTAGCCGCCTTCGGTGATGCTGAGGATGAGCTGGCTGGGATCGCGGGCAACTTCCATGCCGACAATCCAGTCGCCGTCGTCGAGCTTCATGCCGCGCACGCCTGCGGCCACGCGGCCCATGGAGCGGACGCCGGATTCAGGGAAGCGGATGCTCTTGCCTTCGTGCGTGGCCAGGAAGATTTCGCTTTTGCCGTCGCTGAGCTTGGCCTTGACCAGCTCGTCACCCTTGTCCACGCCCATCGCGATGATGCCGCCCGTGCGCGGGTTGGAGAAGTCCTCGACGCGGGACTTCTTGATGGTGCCCTGGCGGGTGATCATGACGATGTACTCGCTCTTGCTCTCCAAGTCCTTGATGGGGAGCATGGCGCGCACTTCCTCGCCCGCCTGCAGCGCCACCAGGCTTTGCACGGCCTTGCCCTTGCTCGCCGCGCCGGCGTCGGGGATCTCGTAGACCTTGAGCCAGTAGATGCGGCCGGTGTTGGTGAAGACGAGGATGTAGCTGTGCGTGGAGGAAACGAAGAGGTGCTCGACGAAGTCCTCCTCGCGCGTGCCCGCCCCACGGCGTCCGCCGCCGCCGCGGCGCTGCAGACGGTAGGTGGAGATGGGGGTGCGCTTCAGGTAGCCGGAATGAGTGACCGTGATGGCCACGGTTTCTTCCTTGATGAGGTCCTCGGGCGCGATCTCGGCGACCGCTTCCTGAATTTCCGTGCGGCGGGGGTCCTTGTCGCCGCCGTAGTTTTTGCGGATCTCCTTGAGCTCGTCGGCAATGACGCCGCGCAGCTTTTTGTCGCTGGCGAGGATGGATTCCAGCTCGGCGATGGTGAGATGAATCTCGGCCAACTCGTCCAGGATCTTCTGGCGCTCGAGGCCGGTGAGGCGGTGGAGCTGCAGGTCGAGGATGGCCTGCGCCTGGCGCTCGGATAGGGAGAAGTTGGACACCAAACCCTCGCGCGCTTCGCGCGGGCTGGCCGAGGCGCGGATGAGCTTGATGACGGCGTCGAGATGATCGAGGGCGATCTTGTAGCCTTCCAAGACGTGCTCGCGCTCGCGCGCCTTGCGCAGCTCGAACAGGCAGCGGCGGCGCACCACGTCCACGCGATGGTCGAGGAAGAGCTGGATGGCCGGCACCAGGCCGAGCTCGCGCGGCTGGCCGTTGACCACCGCCAGCAGGATCATGCTGAAGCTCGACTGCATCGCCGTGTGCTTGTAGAGCTGGTTCAGAATCAACTCGGGCTGTTCCCCGCGCTTCAGCTCGAGCACCATGCGCATGCCGTCGCGGTCGCTCTCGTCGCGGATGTCGCCGATGCCCTCGATGCGCTTTTCCTGCACCAACTCGGCGATGCGCTCGATCAGGCGCGACTTGTTCACCTGGTAGGGGATTTCGGTGACCACGATGGCCTTGCGGTCCTTGCCGAGCGCCTCGGTGGCGGCGCGGGCGCGCACCAGGAAGGAGCCGCGGCCGGTGGCGTAGGCCTGGGCGATGCCGCCTTTGCCGAAGATGATGCCGCTGGTGGGGAAATCCGGTCCCTTCACGTGCTGCAGCAGATCGGAAAGAGAGGCCTTGGGATTGCGCAGGAGCTCGAGGCAGGCGTCGAGAACTTCGGTGAGGTTGTGGGGCGGAATTTTCGTCGCCATGCCGACGGCGATGCCGTCGGAGCCGTTGATGAGCAGGTTGGGGATGCGGGTGGGGAGGACAACGGGTTCTTCCGTGGACTCATCGAAGTTGGGCACCATGTCCACGGTGTCCTTGTCTATGTCGCGGAGCATTTCCTCGGCGATCTTGGTCAGGCGGGCTTCGGTGTAGCGGTAGGCGGCGGGCGGATCGCCATCCACGGAGCCGAAGTTGCCCTGGCCGTCCACCAGCAGGTAGCGGAGGTTGAAGTCCTGGGCCATGCGCACCAGGGCGTCGTAGACGGGGGCGTCGCCATGAGGGTGATATTTCTTCAGCACCTCGCCGACGACGCCGGCGCACTTGGAGAACTTTTTATTCGAGAGCAGGCCCTCGCTGTGCATGGCAAACAGGATGCGGCGATGCACGGGCTTGAGACCGTCGCGCACGTCGGGCAGGGCGCGTCCGACGATGACCGACATGGCGTAGTCGAGATACGAACGGCGCATCTCGTCTTCGATATTGACGGGCTGGTAGGGCTTGGCGCCGGGCGGCTCGGTGGGGCCTCCGGCACCGCCGCCGGGGAGTGGAATCTGGCTCTCGTCGTCGGGCATAAAGCCTTATTTTACCGCAATTTAGCGTTTATTTCCAGGTCGGGATGGATAGTTGAAACAGAATGGCGGGATGGAACCTCTAAGAACAAGAAGATGAGGCGAGCAGGCGGCATTGCGACGGTCGGGCTGGCGCTGGCGCTGGGGGTGCAGATGGCGGCGGCGCAGGCCCAGCGGACCAAGGTAGTCGAGGCGCTGAACCGGCTGACATGGGGCATCACGCCGGGGCAAGTGCAGGCCGTGGAACGGATGGGGCTGAAGCCGTGGATCGAGCAGCAGTTGCACCCGGGACGGATCCCTGAGAACCCAGCGCTGGCGCAGCAGCTTCAGGTGCTGGCCAGCCTGAGGGAATCGCCGGCAGAGGAAATTGCCGACTATCCGCCGGCACAGGCGATCCGGCAGATGGAGCTG
>JBOGKL010000074.1:0-4852 GCA_050745525.1 Terriglobales bacterium
CCCAGACCCTCTTCCGCGCGCATTTCCTGGTGCACGCGCAGCTCCTCCGCCAGCTCGCGATCCAGCTCGCGCCGGTACAGCAGAAACCGGATGCGGCGCAGCAGCTTCATGCCGCCTACGCCGGCCGCATCACGCGGCCAATGGCCGCCACCATGCGTTCGAACGCCGATACTTCCAGCCCCAACTGCTTGCGCCCGGCCGAGGTCAGCTTGTAATAGCGCGCGCGCCGCTTGGTGTCGCTCAGCTTCCATTCCGCCGTCACCCAGCCGGTCAGCAGCAGCCGCTGCAGCGCCGGATAGAGCGAGCCTTCCTCCACGCGCAGCACCTCATCCGAGCGGCTCCTGATGTGCCGTGCAATGCCGTAGCCGTGCAGTGGCCCACGCTGCAGCGTATCCAGGATCAGCATGTCGAGCGTGCCGGGGAGCAGATCGGAATCGGAACCGCGTGCCATGGCTTCACAGTCTATGCATAGGCTGGCTATGGGTCAAGGGAAAAATGCTAGGGTGGTGTATGCCTGCGCGCCGGGTGCTGCTGGTGGCGACCACCACGGGATATCAGACGGAGAGCTTCCGCCGGGCGGCGGATTGCGTCGGGATTGAGCTGACGCTCGCCAACGATTCCTGCCATCAACTGCAGGACCCGTGGGGCGACCAAGCGGTGCCGATCCGGTTCAATGAGGTCAAGGGAGCGCTGGATTTGCTGCGGCCCCAGGGACCGTTTGCCGGCATCGTGGCCAGCGGCGATCGCGCCGCGGTCATGGCGGCGAAGCTGGCGGCGGGGCTGAAGCTGCCGTTTCATCCGGTGGAGGCGGTCGAGCTGTGCCATGACAAACTGCGGTTTCGCGCGGCCATGGCGGGCGCCGACCTGCCGACGCCGTGGGTGCAGAAGTTCAAGCTCGATGCCGATGCGGCCGCTGCCGCCGCCGCGGTTCGCTATCCGTGCGTGCTCAAACCGGCCATATTATCGGGCAGCCGGGGCGTGATCCGGGCCGATGACCCCAGCACGTTTGTGGCGGCATTCCGGCGCATCGGACAACTGCTGGCCACTCCCGCGATCCGGCAGTGGAAGGAGCCGGCGGGCGATTTGATTCTCGCCGAAGGCTACATCCCCGGCACCGAATACGCGCTCGAGGGTTGGATGGCATCGGGCGAGCTGCGGCGCTTTGCGCTGTTCGATAAGCCGGACGCACTGGCGGGCCCGTTTTTCGAGGAGACCATCTACGTGACGCCCTCGCGCCTCGCCACCGAACAGCGGGCCATGATTTGGGATATGGTCGAGGCGGCGGCGCGCACCGCCGGACTCGGACCGGGACCGATTCATGCCGAAATCCGGCTCGACGGCGATACGGCGTATGTGCTGGAGATCGCGCCGCGTTCGATCGGCGGATTGTGCGGGCGCACGCTGCGCTTCGGCCGCGCGCCGGGCACGGGCGCCGATGGCCGGCTGATATCGCTCGAAGAGCTGCTGCTGCGCGGAGCCGTGGGCGAGCCCGTCGCGCCTTGGCAGCGAGAGGATCGCGCCGCTGGGGTCATGATGATTCCCATCCCGCAGTCGGGCGTGCTCGAGGACGTCACCGGCGTCGAGCAGGCGCGCGCGGTGCCGGGCGTGGAGGCGATCGAGATCACGGCGAAAAAGGGGCAACCACTGCAGGCGCTGCCCGAAGGCGCCTGCTATCTCGGGTTCATCTTCGCCCGCTCGGTCACGCCGCAGACCGTCGAGCAGGCGCTGCGCAACGCGCACGCGGCCTTGCACGTGCACATGCGCGAATCACTGCCTGTGGCTTAAGCGGCTATTTCGCCCGCTGCGGCTCGGGGACAAAGCCGGGGGGCAAGGCGGCGCCTTCGCCGAAGAAGAACTGCTCGAGCTGCTCTTGAATCACCTTCTGCGCTTCCGGTGTCCAGGGGGCGAGGCGGTACTCGTTCATGAGCATTTTGGCGTGCTCTTTCCACATGTTCCAGGCCTGCGCGGAGACGTTCTCGAAAACGCGCT
Source organism: Terriglobales bacterium (assembly GCA_050745525.1). GTDB lineage: Bacteria > Acidobacteriota > Terriglobia > Terriglobales > SCQP01 > SCQP01. The sequence continues at coordinate 1,990 of JBOGKL010000074.1, forward strand.
GACCGAGCTCGCCCGGCCAGGGCGGCTCCTCCAGCCCCGGCAGTTCCCTTTGCAGCTTGACGCAGTAGACGGTGCGCGGCATGCCTTTATGATAGACCCGTGCGCATTGTGTTTCTGGGCACGCCTGATTTTGCCGTTCCCAGCTTGGAAAAACTGGCCCGGCAGCCCGGCATCGAGGTGACCGCCGCGGTGTGCCAGCCGGATCGCCCCTCGGGCCGGCGCGCGCAGGTGGAGGCGCCGGCAGTCAAGCGTGCCGCCCTGGCGCTAGGGATTCCGGTCTATCAGCCCGAACGCATGCGCGGCGCGGAGGCGCTAGCGTGGCTCGCCGCCGGAAACCCTGAGGCGCTGGCCGTGGTCGCTTTTGGCCAGCTTCTGCCCGCGCCGGTGTTTTCCCTGCCGCGGCTGGGGGCGATCAACGCACATGCCTCGCTGCTGCCCGCCTACCGCGGGGCGGCGCCGATTCAGTGGGCGCTGGCGCAAGGGGAACACCGCACCGGGGTCACGACCATGTGCATCAACGCCGGGCTCGATACCGGTGACATCTTGCTGCAACGCGCGGTGGACATCGTAGCCGATGAGACCACCGTCGAACTCAGCCGGCGCCTGGCCCTGCTGGCGGCGGACCTGATGGCGGAAACGTTCGCCCGGCTGGCCGCCGGCAGCCTGGCGCAGCACCCGCAACCGCCCGGAGCTACGCTCGCGCCACGGCTTACGCGCGAGGACGGCGCCATTGACTGGCACTGGCCGGCAGCGATGATCTATAACCGCTGGCGCGGATTTCAGCCGTGGCCGGGAATCCACACGCGATTTCGCGGCCGGCAACTGGCGATTCTGCGCTGCCGGCCGCTGCCGGAGGCGACGGGAGAGCCGGGTCTGCTGCTGGACCAGATGGGCACGCCGGCGGTCGCATGCGGCGCCGGAGCCCTGCTGCTGGAACAGGTGCGCCTCGAAGGGCGGCAGGCAACGGCGGGTGGCGACTTCGTCCGGGGCGCGCGGCTTGCCGCGGGTGGCGAGCGGCTGGGCGAATCGCTGGGATAGCCCCGCTTCGCTTGACCGGCTCGGGAGGGTCCAGTAAGATAGAGGTTTCCAGTGCCAGCCTCGGAGCCGGACGCCCGATCCCTATTTGGGCCTTTGGTCGTCAGGCGCCACAAGTTTACAGACCATGGAACAAACGCTTCACCAACTGGTGAATTTGCTGTTCGGCAGCATCCCTACGATCCTGCTGTTCATAGCCCTGCACTACTACCTGAAGTGGGCGCTCTACCGCCCGCTGCAGCGCACGCTGGATCAACGCAGCGGACGCATCGAGGGGCGCAAGGCGGCGGCGCGGCAGCTTCTCCAGACGGCCGAGCAGAAGCTTGCCGGCTACGAATTGTCGCTGCGGCAGCGGCATCTGGACAACTTCAAGCTGATTGAGGCCCAGCGCCTGGGAGGCATGGCGTTGGGGCAGAGCCACATCGCGGCGGCGCGGCAGGAAGCGGTGCGGACCATGGTGGAGGCGCGGCAGCACTTGGCCGAGCAGAACACCGAGGCGCATCGCCAGTTGCGCGCGACGGCGGAGCGACTGGCGCAGCAGATTGTGGTGCAGGTGCTGCGGGGCCAGCCGGAAATGGAGCATCCGGCGCCGGGGGTGGGCGTATGACGTTCGCCGTGGCCGCCTGGCTGCAGGCCATGCCCGACATGCGCAGCATGAGCTGGTGGCTGCCGCAAGGGGCGGGAAAAGACCTCGTCTGGTGGACGGTGTTTTCGCTGAACCTGGCGGTGCTGCTGTGGCTGCTGTGGAAGATGCTGTACGGGGGCAAGAACTGGAGCGTGCCCAAGATGCTGCGCAGCCGCGGGGAAGCCATTCGCCTGCAGATACAACAGGCCGAAGCGGAGGAGCAGGCGGCGGCGGCGAAGTTGCGGGAAACCGAGGCGCGGATCGCCCATCTGCCCGCAGCCATTGCGGCGCTCGAACAAGAAGCGATCGCGGAAGCGGCGCATGAGTATGAGCGCGTGCTGGCCGAGGGGCGGCGCGAGGCCGAGCGCATCCTGCAACTGGGCAAGCAGGAGATCGAAGCGGCGGCCAAGCTGGCGCAAAAGGAACTGAAAGGACTGGCGGCGGCGCTGGCCGTGGATCTGGCGGGGCAGCACATTCGCGAGCGCCTGACGGAAGAAGAAGACGCCGCCGTGGTGCGCGCGGTGCTGGCGGGGATGAACCTGGGGTCCGGCGGAGGCCGGCCCAACTGAGCGCAACGCCATGGCAGCCGTCGAACAACGCTACGCGCGGGCTTTGCTGGACCTGGTGGTCCGCCAGGACATAGCTGCCGAAACCCTGCGCCGCGAGCTGGCGCAAGTGGCGGAAGTGGTGGCCTCGAGCCAGCCGCTACGGCTGGTACTGGCCAGTCCGGTCGTGACCTGGGAACGCAAGCGCGCGCTGCTGGAGACGCTGGCGCAGCGGCTGGGGCTGGGGCGGCTGACGCGCAATTTTCTGCTGGTGGCGGCGCAGCGGGACCGCATGCAGTATCTGGGCGGCATCGCGCGCGCCTTCGAGCAGTTGCTGCTGGAACAGCAAGGGATCGTGACCGCCGAGGTCGCCAGCGCGCGCGCTCTCTCGGACGAGGAGCGGGCGGGGGTGGAGCAGCAGTTACAGAAGCGGCTGGGCCGCAAGCTGCGCATCCAGTTCCGCACCGATCCGGAACTGGTGGGCGGATTCCGGGCCCAAGTCGGCGATCAAGTTTACGACGGGAGCATTCGCGGAAGGCTGCAGCGGCTGCGGGCCGCCCTTCTCCATGCCTGATCCAGGGCCTGACCAAGAAAAATTCTGAACCGGCAACATTCCTATGGCTTCTCTTCGCACTGACGAAATTTCCGAAATCCTGCG
>JBOGKL010000075.1:0-2465 GCA_050745525.1 Terriglobales bacterium
CGCCGGGAACGGACTTGTAGGCGCGCTCCAGCGTCCAGGTCTCGATGGTGTGCAGATCCTGGGCGCTGCGATCCGGGCTCTTGAGCACGTAGCGGTAGATGATGTCGCTGGGGCTCGACAGCGGCGCCATGCTGGGCGTGACGCCGCTGGGCAGGGTGGCGTCGGCGAAGCGCTGGAAGACGAGCTCGCGCGCGAAGTAGTTGTCGGTGGCGTCCTCAAAGGTGAGCGTGATGTCGCTCAGGCCGTAGAGGGAAATTGAGCGCATGTAGACCATGCCCGGCGTGCCGTTCATGGCCAACTCGAGCGGGAGCGTGATCAGGCGTTCGATTTCCAGCGGGCTATGGCCGGGCCACTGGGTGATGATCTCGACCATCGGCGGCGACAGATCGGGGTAGGCCTCGATCGGCATGTTTTGGAACGAGACCACCCCGCCGATGACCAGCAGCACCATCAGCAGCAGCACCAGAAAGCGGTTGCGCAGGGCGGTTTGGACAATTCTGTTGATCATTGCTTGATCGCGGGCACCCAGCCGGGCTGCGCCCGGCGGCCCGCTCTCCGCGCCCGGACGCTAGGGTCGCTCACCGCTTCTCGCCTGGGTTGGAGGTGTGCTTTCATTGCTGAAAGGTGCTGGCGAACTGGACAAAAATGCCGCCGTTGGCGATGACGGACTCGCCCGGGTTGAGGCCGCTGGTGATTTGGGTGTAGCCGTTCTCGCTGGGTCCGAGGGAGACGGTGCGATGGGAAAACTCATTCCCGGCGGCGGTCTGCACGTAGACGAAGGGGACGTTCTCGGTGTCGCGCAGGATGGCCGCGTTGGGGACGACGGTGATGTGGCGCTGCACGCCGGCGGTGACGGTCGCGGTGACGTACATGGCCTTCTTCAGCTCGCCGCGTGGGTTCGCCGTCTGAATCCGGGCCTGCAGGGTGCGCGTGGCGGGGTCGAGCGTGGGGCTCAGGTACTGGATGCGCCCGTGAAAGCTTCGCGGGTAAGCGTCGGTCGAGATGGTGACCGGATCGCCGACGTGCACGTATTGCAGATCGCTCTGGTAGACGTTGGCCAGCACCCAGACCGTGTGCATGTCGCTGATCACGAAGCACTGGGTGGAGTTGGACTGAATCAGTTGGCCGGGGGCGACATCGCGCTCCACGATCTCGCCGGCGATGGGGGCGCGCAGAGGCAGCACCGGGCTGGTGGCGGCAATGGTGGCCGGCGTGGGGTTGGGGATGCCGACGATGTGCAGGGCGGCGACGGCGTTGTCGAGATCCGCCTGCGCCTGGGCGTAGGCGGTGGAATCCTGCTGCAGCTGCGATTGTGGAATGGCGTGATGCTCGTACAGATCCTCGTCGCGGCGCATGACCTGCAACGCCAACGCCTCGGCTTCCTGGGCCTTGAGGTAGGTGGTGCGGTCCTGGGCGAAGTCGGTGCTGGCGATGGTCAACAGCGGCTGTCCTTTTCGCACCTGCTGGCCCGGGGTGGCCAGGATGCGCTCCACTGGGCCGCTCACCTGGCTCAGCACCGGAGTGGTGAGGAACTGGTCGTAGTCCACGTTGCCGGTGAGGCGCAACAGGCGCGGCCAATTGGTCACCCGCGCCGGGACCACCTGCACGTGGCTCATCTGGTTTTTCGGCACCGAGATCAGGTTCGGCTTCATGGCCGTGGCCCCGCCATTGGCATCGAGGCGCGCCGCTTGCGCTCCGCCGCAGCCGGCCAAGACCAGCCCCAGACCCACAGCGGCAGCTACGGAAAATGCGACTGTTGCAGATGTCCGCTTCATGGCAGGCTCCTTGTGCCTACAGCTTCCTTGAGTTGCTCGACCGCCAACATATAGGTGGCCAGCGACTGGCGATATCCCAGCTCGGTTTGCCGGTAGGTGCGCTCGGCATCAAGCAGGTCGAGCAGGCTCGAGGCGCCGTGCGAGTACGCATATTGGCGGATGCTCAGCGCCTGCTTGGCCTGTTGCCGGTAACCGGAGGTGTACAGCTTCACCACCTGCGCCCCTTGCTGCACGGCCTCAAAGGCGGTGGCCACGTCGGAGAGCACCTGGTCGTGGGTTTGGCGATTCACATCCTGGGCTTGCACGCTGGCGGCGGCGGTGCGGGCGATCTCGCCTTGATTGCGGTCAAAAATCGGAATGTCAATGCTGAATAGAAAGCCGATGTTATTGGAGGCCGAGACGTGGGTGTACTGGGCCGTGGTGGTGAGGTTGCGCTTGCCGTCGGCCAGCGCCAACTGATGCTGTCCCTGGGCCGCGGTCACGCCGGCGATGGCGGCGCGCAGGTCGGGGCGGTCCTTGAGGGCCGCCAAGTCCATGTCGTCGAGGTTGCCGTTCACTGTTTGAAACTGCAGCGCGCCGGCGAGGGTGTAATTGGCCGGAAGCACGCCCATGCCCACCTGCTGGGAAAGTTGCGTGCGCGCCGCCATCGCCGGCGTGACCGCGGCCCAGGGACAGCATCAGTTGGCGCGG
>JBOGKL010000076.1:0-18495 GCA_050745525.1 Terriglobales bacterium
GGGATGGCTGAACCACTGGGATCAGTCACCACGCCCTGTATCTGTCCTGTGGATTGGGCCCAGGAAGCGGGGAGAACAAAGAGGGCCAGGACCAGCAGCGGCAGGCTCAGGGTGAAAAGACGAAGCGAGAAGATACGTTTCATGGTTTTCCTAGAAAGAGAATTTCACGGCCAACTCGGCCTGTTGCAAGGATCCGGCACCGTAGGGCTGGCCCCAGCCGGCGGAAAGCAGGTTGGTGTTGATGTTGCCGCTGTAATTGTAGGTGCCGAATAAGTTGAACACCTGTCCGATGACCTCGATCTGCCGCGTCTCGCCCAGCTTGAACGCTCGCGAGGCGCGCAAATCCAGGTCGCTGACGCGCTGGCTGGTGAGATCACTGGCGCTCACCAAGGGCGCGTTGAGACCCTGCGCCGCGTTTTGCGCGGTGATGTAGGCGTTGATGGCGCCAAAGTCCAGGTTCCGGTAGCCCTGGTCGTAGGACGTGCCCGGTACATATTGCGAACTCCCGTCTATGTTGTAAGCGCCGGGGGCATACAGGCTGAACGGCAGCGAAGAACGCAGCGTGTAAATCGCTCCCAGCGTGACCCCCCAGGGCGCCTGGTAGGAACTGCTGGCCACCAGCGCGTTGCGCTGGTCCACCGAGCACGGTCCCCAATCCAATCCCCAGTCGCTGTAGTCGGTCACCGGCGCCTGTGCTCCGTCGCCCATGCAGCTCGACAGCGTGTAGGAGATCAGGAATTGATACTTGTTGCTGAAGCGCTTGTCCGCGCGCACATACAGCGCCTTGTACTTGGAGTGATAAATGGACTGCAGTTGGCTGATCTGTCCGTACTGAGGCAGGGGCCGGTTGCCGCTGCCATCGCCGTAATTCAAGTCCACGTACTTGAAATCGCGCTCCGTCAGCTCGTACACGCCGTCCACGTTGATCGAAAAATTCGACGAGATCTCGCGCGAATAACCCAGGTTGTACTGCTCCGAGTATGGATTTTGATAGTTCTGCGCCACCACCGTCAGGTTGGCCAACTGCGTCACCGCCGGACCCTGGCCGCTGGGGTACGCCGGGCAACCCGCATCCCCCGGCGCCGCGCACTCCACCACGATGTTGTTCTGCAGGAAGTTGCGCGCCTCCGGCAACACCTGCAGCGTCTGCAGGTTGCCGTAGTACATGCCGTAGCCGGCGCGCAGGATATTCGGTCCGCCGCCAATGTCCCAGCTCAGTCCCAGGCGCGGCCCAAAATTGTGCTTGTCGCCGCGCTGGGAGGGATCGCCCAAATCCGGCACCGGTTGCGGGAACGAGGCCGGGTTCAGGTTCTCATCGAACGAGCCGAATTCGCGGTCGTAGCGCAATCCCGCAGTCACGTTCAGGTTGCGGATGCCGCTGTAGGCGTCGTTGAAAAAGAAGCTCATGTCGCTCGAGGGCATGGGCGTGTACAACGGCGGCGCCAGTTGGTTGAAATAGGTCGGCCCATAGGCGGGCGTGGAACCGGACGCGGGATAGTACAAATTCGCCACGGTCACACCCGACCCGCTGGGCGTGATCGGCTGCGTCGGATCGGTGTTGAAGTTGAACTGACCCTTGATGCCGTAGGGATCGTCATCGGCATAGGGCACGCGCTGGTAGTCGGCGCCCACTTCCATGTTGTGCGCCCCGTGCATGATGCTCAGCGTGTCCTTGTATTCCCAGTGGCTCTCAATGCCGTCCTCGCCGTAGTCGCTGCCCAGGCTGAAGTCGGGGAAGTTCAGCGACGTCGAGTACAGGTTGATGCGCGCTGCCGGAAACTGCCCGATCGCGGTCCAAATGTCCTGGCCGCAGGCGTTCGGACACTGGCTCGGCGCCAGCAGATACGCGCTGCGCGCGTACTGGAAGCGAATGTTGTTCACCATGTGCGACGACACTTGCCAGGTATGGCCGCCCACCAGCGACTTGCGCGGAATCAGTCCGTCCCAGCCCGAATCGGGCGCCGCCTCCCCGCCGCAACCCTGGCAGGTCAGCATGTTCCACTCCTGCGCCCAGCGCACGAACATCATCTGGTTGGCGTCAATCTGATAATCCACGCGCAAGTCCATCATGTCGTCATGACTCGGCTGCTTATAGACCCCGTTAAAAGACCCGAAAATGGCGGGGTTCAGCGTGAACACGGTGTAGGAACTCTTCTCCAGCGTGGACTCCCAACTCCCGAAAAAGTGCAGCTTGTTCCTGACGATGGGCCCGCCGATGTCGCCGCCGAACTGGTTGTACTGCAACGGAGCCTTGCTCGGCGAAGTGCCCAGCAGTTGCGCATTCGACTTCTCCGCCGCCACCTGGAAGCTGTTGTCGCGGTTGAAGGCCTGGTTCTTGAAGAACTCGAAGGCGTCGCCGTGCAGCACGTTGGTGCCGCTCTTGGTCACCACCGCCACCGCCCCACCCGTGGACATGCCGCCGACGTTGGCGCTGAACTGGGAGGTATACACCTTGAACTCCTGCACCGCGCCTTCGGGGAAGTTTTGCCGCGGCTCGCCCATCTCCGCCCAATTGTTGTTCACCCCGTCCACGGTGAAGCTGTTGGAGTAGAAGTGCCCCCCGCCGCCCATCTGCACGTTGTTGTAAAACGTGCGCGAGGCCGCCTGCGTGGTGCCCGGCATCAGCGTGGCCAGGTTCAGGTATTCCCGGCCCTGAATGGGAAGCTGGGTGATCTGCTTGGCGGTCACGACGCCGGCCACGTTGCTCTTGGTCACGTCAATGGGCGGCGGCGTGCCGTTGACCTCGACCGTGGTCTGCTGCGTGGCCACCTTGAGCGCATCGTGGCGGACGATGGCGGACCCGATCTGGATCAGGATGCCGTTCACCTTGGTGGTGCTGAACCCGGCGTGGCTGTAGGTCAGGGTGTAGGTGCCCGGCGGCAGCGAGGTGAGCAGATAGCGCCCGTCCACCCCGGTCTCCACCGACCGCGTGGCGCCGGTGCCGGCATTGGTGGCGAGCACGGCCACGCCGGGGATGGCCGACCCGCTGGGGTCGGTCACCACGCCCTGGATCTGTCCGGTGGATTGGGCCCAGGCGGCGGGAAGCACGAAGAGAGCCAACAACGCCAGCGCGAGCAACGGCAGCGCGAGGCGCAGTGTGAGCGAACAACGCGGCTTTCTCATCGCAGTGACTCCTGACGCGCGGCCCCCAAGCGGGTCCGCCCGTTCTGTCCTGTATACTGCGGAATCACTGAGATGTCAAAAGAAAAAGATTCATGACACCCGGCCGTGCCTGGTGACCGGCGCAGACACAGAGGAATGCGCGGATCCAAGCATTGACAGCGGCGCTGGCACACAGTAGGATCAGCACCTGTATACCGATTGTGCATCAGCTCGCGGCGGGCGCCCGGCTCGCCTAGGCTTTGCTCTATGACCACCGCCGAACGCCTGTACCGCACCTTGAAGCAGGACATCATCACCTGCGCGCTGCGTCCCGGACAGCCCTTCAGCGAATCCGAACTCTGCCGCCGCACCAAGGCCAGCCGCACGCCGGTACGCGAGGCCTGCCAGCGCCTGCAGCGCGACGGGCTGATCACCATCGTGCCCTTCCGCGGTTATTTCGTAGCGCCGCTAACGTTGGCCGAATTCCACAACCTGCACGAGGTGCAGCTCATCGTGGACCCCGCCGCCGCCGGGCTGGCGGCGCTGCGCGCCCAGCCGCAACAGTTGCGGCAACTGGAGCAGGCCGCCGAATACGAGTACCGGGTGGGCGTGCGCGCCAGCTACGCGACCTTTCTGCAGCGCAATTTCAACCTGCACGTGGGCATCGCCCAGGCCAGCCACAACCAGCACCTGGTGGAGATCGTCACCGCCATCCAGTCCCGGCTCATGCGCTTCTTCTACCTCATCATCGCCATGGACGCGTTCGGCCCGACCCTCGTGCACGAACACGAACTGATCATGGAGGGCATCCGCGGGCGGCGGCCCGAAGAAGCGCGCCTGCGCTCGGCCGAGCACGTGATGAAGACGGTGCGCCGCAGCGCGGGCCTGTTCATGACGGCCACCGAGGCGCGCCTGGCCGAGCTGGTCACCGAACCCGGCATGCTGCAGGGGGCGGCCGTCGAGGCCGAACCGCTGGCCGAAGCCGCCAGCGTCATGGGATGGCCGAGCACGCCCGGCGCCGTGGCCGCCGCGGAAAGGCCCGACGCCGCCGGCTTGCAGCGCGGACGCGCCGGCGTCGAGGTGCGTCCGGCGCTCTTGGCCCCGCGGCCGCAACACCGGAGCGGACGATGAAACCGAACCCGCGCGTCGCCGTGGATACCGGAGGCACGTTCACCGACTGCGTGTGGACCGAGAACGGCAACCTGCGCGTGCTCAAGGTGCCCTCCACCCCGCGCGACGCCGGCCAGGCCATGCTGGCCGCGCTGGAGGAGATCGGCGTCCGCCAAGCCGAGGTGCGCCACGGCACCACGGTGGGCACCAACACCTTGCTGGAGCGCACCGGGGCACGCGTGGCCTTCGTGACCACCTCCGGGTTCGAGGACACCATCGCCATCGGGCGGCAAACGCGGCCGGAGCTGTATCGCTGGTCTTACGCGCAGACAACGGCACTGGCGCCGGAGCAGTTCCGCTTCGGCGTGCCCGAACGCACGCTGCCGGACGGAACGGTTTTGCGCGCGGCCGCTCCCGATTCCCTGGAGTCGCTGGCCAAGGCAGTGGAATCGGCGGCGCCGGAGGCGGTGGCGGTGTCGCTGCTGTTCAGCTTCGCCAACCCGGCCAACGAGCAGGCGGTGGCGGCGGCGCTGGAGCCGCTGGGAGTGCCGATCTCGATTTCGCACCGCATTCTGCCCGAGTTCCGCGAGTACGAGCGCGGGACGACGGTGCTGGTAAACGCCTATCTGGCGCCCAAGATGAGCCGGTATTTAAACAGCCTGGCGGCGGCCCTGAGCGAGCGCGGCGCGCGGCTGCAGGTGATGCAATCCTCGGGAGGCATTATCGCCGCACAGGTGGCGGCGCGCGAGCCGGTGCGCACGATTCTGTCCGGGCCGGCCGGCGGCGTGGTCGGCGCCTACCGCATCGCGCGGCATGCGGGATGCAAGCGCATTCTCAGCTTTGACATGGGCGGCACCTCCACCGACGTGGCGCTGGTGGAAGCCGGAGGGCCGCGCACGACCCACGAAGCCCACGTCATGGGCATGCCGGTGAGCGTGCCCATGCTCGACATCCACACCGTGGGCGCGGGGGGTGGATCGCTGGCGGGTTTCGACGCGGGCGGGGCGTTGCAGGTGGGACCCGCCTCGGCGGGGGCGGAGCCGGGCCCGATCTGCTACGGCCGCGGCGAGCGGCCCACCGTCACCGACGCCAACCTGGTGCTGGGGCGGCTGAGCGCGGAGGGTTTGCTGGGCGGAGAGATGCGGCTCGATCTGGAGCGCACGCGCCGTCTGATGGCCCGGGCCAAGGGCAGCCTGGCCACGGTCGAGGCCCTTGCCGAAGGCATCGTGCGCGTCGCCGAGGCCACCATCGAAAAGGCGCTGCGGGTGATTTCGGTCGAGCGCGGGTTTGATCCGCGCGAGTTCACCCTGGTCAGCTTTGGCGGAGCGGGCCCGCTGCAGGCCTGCGCCTTGGCGGAGTCGCTGCAAATTCCCCGCGTATTGGTGCCGCAGCTGCCGGGGGCGCTGTCGGCGCTGGGCATTCTGGCTTCCGACATGGTGAAAGATTATTCGCGCACGATCATGCAGCCGGTGCAGGCGGGCTTGGCGGTGCGGCTGGAAGCGGCGTTCCGGGAACTGGAGCGGCAGGGGCAGGCGGACATGCGCGACACCGCCGGCCTGCGCGCCGTATCCGAACGCAGCCTGGACGTGCGCTATGCCGGCCAGGGATTTGAGCTGACGCTGGCGGCGGGCGGGGACTTTGCCGCACGCTTTCACCGCCTGCACGAGCGGCGTTATGGCTACGCCGATCCCACCCGTTCGCTGCAAGTGGTCAGCGTGCGCGTGCGCATGGTGGCGGCCTCGGCGCGGCTGCAACTCAAGCGCCAGCGGGAGCGGCGCGGAGACGGACGGCAGGCGCGAGCCGGGCAGCGGCCGGTATGGTTCTCCGGACGCGCGCGCCCCACCATCGTGTATATGCGCGAGCAGTTGCGCGCTGGCGACCGCCTGCTCGGTCCGGCGATTATCGGCGAGTATAGCGCTACCACCGTGGTGCCACCCGGCTGGGGCGCGCGCGTGGACGCCTGGGGAAACCTGGTGTTGGAGCCGCGTTCATGACCAGCGCTGCCGGCAGCATGGCCCGCCCCCGCCCGCAAGGGAACCGCACGCGCCTGGTCGCGGCCGCACCCGCGCCGGATGCCATCGAGCTGGCGATCTTCAAAAGCGCCTTTCACGCCATCGCCCAGGAAATGGGCGTGACCCTGCGCCGGACTTCGTTTTCGCCCAACATCAAGGAGCGCTGCGACTATTCCAGCGCGCTGTTCAACCGCCGCGGCGAGGTGATCGCCATGGGCGACGACATGCCCGTACACCTGGGCTCGATGCCCATGTCGGTGGCCGCCGCTCTGCAAGCGCTGCCTCTGGAGGCGGGCGATGTCGCCATCCTCAACGACCCCTACGCGGGCGGCACGCATCTGCCCGACATCACGCTGGTGATGCCGGTGTTTACCGGACGCGGGCGGCGCACGCCCGAATTTTATGTCGCCAACCGCGCCCATCACGCCGACGTGGGCGGCACCTACCCGGGCTCCATGGGGTTGTGCCGGGAGATCTTCCAGGAGGGGATGCGGATTCCCCCGCTGAAGCTGATGCGGCGGGGCAAGCTCGACCGCGACTTGCTGCGCCTCATCCTCAACAACGTGCGCACGCCGAAGGAGCGCGAAGGCGATCTGACGGCGCAGTTGGGGGCCTGCCGCATCGGCGCCGCGCGGCTGCAGGCGCTGGCGAAGCATTATGGCCAGGCGCGGCTGGAGCGCAATCTGGAGGCGCTGCTCGATCACTCCGAGCGGATGATGCGCGCCGAGCTGCGCCGCATGCCTGCCGGCACCTTCCGCGCCGAGGACTTCCTCGACGACGACGGGCTGAGCCCGGAACCGGTGCGGATTCAGGTGGCCATCACCCTGGATCCCCGCCGCGGCGAGGCTACCGTGGACTTCCAGGGCAGCGATGCGCAGGTGAGCGGCTGCATCAACGCGGTGGCTGCCATCACCTATTCGGCCACGTTTTACGTCTTCCGCTGCCTGCTGCCGCCCGAGGCCGCGCCCACGGCGGGCCTCATGCGTCCGGTGCGGATGCGCATACCACCGGGCACGATCGTGGACGCCAAGTTCCCGGCGGCGGTCGCGGCCGGCAACGTCGAGTGCTCGCAGCGTATTGTGGACGTGCTGCTGCGGGCTTTCGCCCAAGCGCTGCCGGAGCGCATTCCCGCCGCCAGCAGCGGTACCATGAACAACCTGACCATCGGGGGCCAGTACCCGGCCGGGGATCTGCGCGCCGGCCAATCCTACGCCTACTACGAAACCTGCGGCGGCGGCATGGGCGCGGCGCCTGATGCCGACGGCCTCTCGGGCGTGCACACGCACATGAGCAACACGCTGAATACGCCGGTGGAGGCGCTGGAATATGCGTACCCATTCCGGGTACACCAGTATGCGTATCGGCGCGGCTCGGGAGGCGCCGGAGCCTACCGCGGCGGCGACGGTCTCATCCGCGAGGTGGAAGTGCTGGCTCCGGCCCAGATCACGCTGCTGTGCGAGCGAAGGCGCTTCGCCCCCTACGGTCTGTCGGGCGGCGAGGCCGGCCAGCCCGGACGCACGTGGCTGTTGCGCGACGGCCAGAAGCAGGAACTGCCGGGCAAGACGAACCTGTTCGTGCCCGCGGGCACGCGGCTTCGCCTGGAGACGCCGGGCGGCGGAGGATGGGGGAGTAAGAACGAGCCTAGAAGTTGAGTTCCAGGCGGAGGGCATCGAGGTCGGCGGCGTAATAGCCACGTAAAGTGCGCACGATGCGGTAGCCGAGGCGGGCATAGAAGGCCAGAGCCGGAGCATTGTTGACCGCCGCTTCCAAACACATCCCCTTGGCCCCACGGTCGCGATAGTAGCTTTCGGCGGCGCGCATCATCTGGCGGCCAATTCCCTTGCGCCGCGCGGATGCCTCCACGTCCACGGTGATGATGTGGCCACGCGCGCGGCTCAGCACGCTCAGCAGCACGCCTTCCAAGCCCTCCTGCCCGCATCCACAGTGAAAGCCCGGCATGCGCAAGTAGGCGGTGATCTCGGCCGCCGAGTAGGCAATGCCGGGCGGAAAGCATCGTTGGTCCAGAGCATGGACTGCGGCTAGATCGGCTAAGGTGAGCGGACGAAGCTCCACCTCTCCAGCTTACGAGCGAAGCAGCGCCCTGAGCACGCCGCCGGCAACACGGCCCACCGCAGCCCCGAGCAGCAGCGCGCCGGCCATGGCCGCTTCCGGGTGCTGCTGCAGGAGGCGCCGCGGTTCGAGCTTGCGTGCCTCGCGCCGCACGCGCGTGCGCAAGGCCTCGGCCGTGTCCACTAGTGCGCCACGCTCGCGCAGCAAGCGCTCATTCAGTTCCGGCAGTGATAGCGAGCTCGAGGACATGATGTATCTCTCTAGCGCCGCCGCCATCCCAGGGCAAAGCCGACCAATGCACCCGTGGCGGCGCTCAGCAGCATCAACGGCAGCACGTGGCGACGACGCCCCTCGGCGCTGCCGGCGGCGCGCAGCAGTTCCATCACGCGATGCGATTGCACCCGCGTACGGCGCAACCATTGGCCCATGAGGCGGGCGACGCGCTCCGGCGTTGGTTCGCGCGAGGGCATGGGAATGGGCTCTTTGGTCATCTACATGCGGATAGGATGCCGCGCTACATCAGCCTCGTTGCAACATCACGCTCGTTGCGCGTGATAACGCGCAGCGGAGGCGAAGCCGTAGTGAATGCCAGAGACCACGGCAAACACCACGACCGCCGTCCAGCCCACGCGCTCTAAAACACGGAACAGAGTCTGGGAAGACCAGTTTTGGAATAGCGTTACGCCGACCGTGGCCAGCTCTGCCGTGGTGGAGGCCTTGCCCCACCAAGTCGGGCGAAAATCGCGAAAACCCGCTCCCCAGTAAAGCGCCGCGGCCGAGATCACGATGCAGAAATCGCGGATGTAAACGATGATGGTCACCGTCCAGGGCATGGAGCCGACAATCGCCAGGACAAGAAACAAGGCAGCGGTTAGGATTTTGTCGGTGGCGGGATCCAGGTAGAGCCCCAGAGAGGAGCGCTGGTTGAAGCGGCGGGCAATCCAGCCATCGAACCCGTCGCTCACGGCAGCGGAAACAAAAATTAGCACCGCCCAGCCCGGGCGCCGCAACACCACGGCGGCCAAGATCAAGGGAACCGAGAGCAGCCGCCACTCGGTGAGCAGATTGGCCGGATAACACCACTCCGGGAGCTCGGGCTTGATCGCTGCCGTAGACACGCTTTCATTATCGGACAGTTGATGCGAAGCCGCTTAGTGCCGCAGGGCTGCCGCAGCGGTTGCGGTCGCCGGGTGCATGCGATTGAGCTCGGGCAGGTACTGCGCACGCAAAGCGGCAAACTGCGGCATGAGTTTGGCGCTGATCGGGTTGCCCGGCGGAAGCTTGCGGCGGAAGACCTCGTAGTTTTTGAACACGCCATCGTGTTCGATACGGAAATCCAGGTGCGGGCCCGTCGCCAGTCCGCTCTCACCCACCAGTCCGATGCGCTGGCCCTGCGCTACACGCTCGCCCACATGCACCAGGACTTTCGACAGGTGCAGGTAGAGCGTCTTGTAGCCACCGGTATGGCGAATTTCCACCATGCGCCCGTCTTCACCTTTCCAACCGGCGTGTGTTACGACGCCGGCGCCGATGGTCTGAACCGGCGTGCCCATCGGGGCGGCCAGATCGGTTCCCAGATGGGCACGATAGATTTTCAGAATGGGATGGTAGCGGTGATGGGTAAAGCCGCTGGTCACACGTGCATCGAACTTGAGCGGGGATTTCAGGAACTCACGCTTCATGGGGCGGCCATCGGGGCGGTAATAGGCCACGAAGCCGTTCCGATCATGGAAGCGGAGCGCGGTGTAGGGATGGCCGCCGTTGATGTATTCGGCCGCGACGATCTGACCGTAGGCAGCGAACTTATTGTTGAGAAGGTGCTCCTCGACCAGCACTTTGAAGACATCGCCGGGGCGGGTATCTGTGTAAAAGTCCAAGTCCCAACCGAAGATGTCGGCCATTTTAATGGCGAGGGCATCGTGAGCACCGGCATCTTCAACGGCCTGAAACAGCGACGACTGTACCTCGCCACTGACGGCGACGAGCCGGACGGTGAAGGGAATGACCTGGATCGAAGCTTGCCAGAGCGGCGCGCCGCCCGGGGCAGGCGGCTGCGCCTTGATCCAGAGCGTGTGGTTGAGGTCGATGTCGTAGGTCAGGGCCTTGAGCTCACCCGCGGCGCTGCGCACCAAGGTGATGGCCTGTCCGGCGCGAACGTTGGCCAGATTGTAGACCGGCCGGGCGGCAGCAATCATCGCAGCGACCACCTGGGCGTCGAGGTGAAAGGGCGCCAAGGCGCGGACGAAGTTGCTGCGCGAAGGGACCTGGACGGTCTGACGTACCGCAGGCGGCGGAGCAGGAGCGGCGACCACCGCCGCCACGGGTGGCGGGGAGATGGTCCGGGCGGCATGCCAACGCCACACCCCAACGGCGATGACGATGCCCACCACGGCTCCAAGGAGGAGAAAGCGGCGCGGGACAGAACCCATTAGGGCCGATTGTAACGGATCAAACGGCAAGAAAGTCGATTGCGATCACTGACGGGGGCGCAATTTTTGCTCCATGCCCCGGAACAAAAGGCGCAAGGCGAGGAAGGCGAGGCCGGTGGCAGTGGCGATGGCGGCTGCGGCCATCGCGAGTTCCTCTGAGCGCTGGACAAATTGGGAAACCATAATCTGCCGGAGCCATAGCACGTCGGGGGCCAAAATTACGATGGGGCGGCTCAGCTTTCTGGCCCAAGGCAGCGCGGCGGGGCATTGGTTATAATGAGCACTGATTGCGCGATCCCGCCTGAACGGTTGCTGCTGCGGCAGCGGCCATCCGGTGTCAACGACCTCAGATGATTAACCGTGTTTGGAACCAGCTAGATCGGCCGTGGCTGCTCGCCACTGTCGCCGCCATCCTTGTGAGCTTTGCCGGGCTGTTGGCGGGCGGGTGTGATACCTATTACATTCCGCCCCCGCCGGTAACCGTCACGCTGACGAGTCCAACCTTTGGGAACGCCAACCTGGTGATCTCCGCGCTCAATAGCGCCGGACAGGTGCAGGCGTCAACGCTGCCGCTGACGGGCACGGTCAGCAACAGCACGAATGCCACGGTTGTTTATTCGGTCGGCCAGAACGGCACCTACGTGCAGGGCGGCAACGCGCAGTGGGGCTACATCGCGGCCGACGGCGTGTATACGGCGCCGCTGGTGGTCCCGACGCCGAACGAAGTGGTGGTGCAGGCGGCGGCGCAAGCCGATTCGACCATCACCGCAACCGTCACCATCACGCTGCTGAACCCGGCCGCGCAAGTGACGAACGTGACGCCGAACCTGGTCACGGTGGGCGTGCCCGCCAACTTCGACATCACCGGGACCGAGTTCTATCCGGGCTCGACGGTGAACGTCAGCGGGGCGACGGTGAGCAGCACGCAAATGGTCAGCGCGACGGAGATCAAGGTATCCGCGCTGATACAGCAACCGGGGGTCGTGGGCGTGAGCGTCAACAACCCGTATCCCATCAGCGCTCCGAACTCGTTTTTGGTGCGCAGCATGCCGACGAGCCCAGCGACCTCGAGCGCGATTGCGGTGACGGCAGCCGCCACGGGCAGCGGTGGCAGCACGGCCTTGGCCACGGAGGCGTACGTGCCGCGGGGGGCAAGCCTGGCCGTGGTGAACCTGGACACGAACCAGCAAGTTGGCATTGTGAACATGCCGACCGGCTACACGGCCAGCATGGCAGCGGCCGACCCGGCGGAAAACGAAGTGATCGTGGCCGGCACGGACTCCAACCTTCTGCAGGTGGTGAGCACGACCACGAACTCGGTGACCAATTCCCTCACCGTGCCGGTCAGCACCAGCGCCAGTGTGGACGGGCTCAGTTGCAAGGTTTGCGCTCTGATGGTGGACAGCGCCCGGCACACCGCGATCGTCAACACGGCGGCGGGCCTGTTCACCCTCGACCTGGACACCGGCAGCGCCTCCTCGGCGCTCGCGGCCGACCTCAGCCTGAACCTGGCCTACGATCCGGGCACGCAGCGGGTGTTCATTCCCTACTCCGGCAGCAGCGGCAGCGGCATCCAGATCGTGGACCTGGAGCACAGCACCTTCCGGACGGCGGAGCCAACCGGAGCGCAGTTCAGTACCAATACCGCCAGTGCGACCTGGGACGCCGGCAGCGGCGTGCTGACCGCCGGCGACAGCGGCTCCAGCGTGTACCTGAACCTGAACTTCAACGACGCGCAGATCGCCAACAGCGTGAGCCAGGTGGCGGCCGGGCAGTTCACCGTGACTGCCGGTTGCGCGCAGCCGTGGGTCGGCATGGACATTGACATGGTCGGGCATTTGGGTTGGCTGGCCAACGGCGGCGGTTGCGTCGCCGTCGCCGCGTTGCCCCCGGCGGCGGTCAACGGAACCCCGGCCCCGCCCACCTCGGTCGAGTGGGCGCGCGCGCCTGCCAGCCCCGACGGCATACCCTGGCAAAGCACGGCGGCGGACGAAGTGCCGACGCTGTCCGCCTACACCGGATCCGACGGGCGCGCCTACGGCATCGCCCTGCGTCAGGACGGAGCAATGCTGCTCAAGGTGGATTTAGCCCTGCTGCAGCAAGCCCCGGCCGTTTCCGGCGGCACCGACGCGAACCAGGTGGACGCCACCCAGGCGCAGCAGAACGGGACGACCGTCTCGGCCCTCACCTACATCGCGCTGCACTAAACCGAGAGGTAGCGTTCGCGAAAGATTTTGAGGTGATGGGCGGCGTGGCCGGGCAACAGGAAAGCCAGCGCGCGGACGGAGAAGTGCTTGCCGCTGGCCATGCCCCGGCGATCCCACGCTTCCGGAGGAAGATTCTCCAGCAGCGCGATGGAGGCCAGGCGCACGCGCCGGAACTCCTCGAGGTGAGCCGACCAGGCGATGCGATCCGCGCCGGCGCCGCGCACGCCAACCTCCTGGTCTATGCTGGGCAGCGGAGCCTCGTAACCACGGGCAAACCAGAGCACACGGAAGGCGAAGCCGCGCTCGGTGTCGGTCACATGGTTCAAACTTTCCCGCAAGCTCCACTTGCCGGGGGCATAACGGAACAGGGAGCGCTCTTCGGAGAGCGAGCCCAGGAGCATCATCTCCTCGAGCTGGGCGCACATGGCGCGCACCGGATCGTCGCCTGGGACCAGGTCAATGTACGGGAAGTAGTAGGGATCGGCTTCGTCAGCCAGCGGGCGCGTGAGCATGGCGAAAGCGGCATTGGTGCGCCCTGAGAGACTCGAACTCCCGGCCTTCTGGTTCGTAGCCAGACGCTCTGATCCAACTGAGCTAAGGGCGCACGCGTTGCGCAGGACTCAATACTAACACGCACGCGGTGCTAGCATGGCAGCATGCAAGCGACCGAGCAGGAGGCGTCTCAGGAGGAAGCGGCGCGCCGGGCGGTGCATGTGCCCAGCGACCGGCGCTTTCGCATCTGGATCGAGCCCTGGGTCATCTTCGGCGTCTGCGTGGCCATCGCGGCGGCCATCGCGGCGGCCTGGATCGAGCTGGCCATGTTCGGCTTGCCGGCGGCGGTGGCCCTGCCGGCGAACCCGTCCCTGATCCCGGGGCCGCACGGGTTTCCGCTCTGGCTGCGCATCTGCCATTTCCTCACCTTTTTGTTCCTGGCGCTGCTGGTGCGCAGCGGTCTTTCGATTCTGTGGGACCATCCACGGCTGTACTTCAACGATGACTGCACGCCGGGCAGTGAATGGATCCGTTTCACGCCGCTGAAGGTGCCGCGCGATCGCGTCTGGACGGCCAAGGATGATTCCCGCTACTTGACCCCGTGGGTGGGAACGCCGGGGCGAAGACACACGGTCGGATTGGCGCGCGTGTGGCACTTCATCAACGTGCACGGCTTCCTCGGCACGGGCATTGTTTTTCTGGTGCTGCTGTTCGTCACCGGACAATGGCAGCGCATTGTGCCCACGTCGCCGCACGTGCTGGGAGGGGCCTGGACCACGTGGGTACATTACGCAACGCTGCATATGCCTCCGGAGCCGAACGGGTTTTACACCTACAACCCGTTGCAGCAGATTGCCTATTTCGCCGTCGTCTTCATCCTGGCGCCTCTGGCGCTGGCGACGGGCGTCGCCATGTCGCCGGCGGTGGTGAACCGCTTCCCCTGGTACGCGCGCGTCTTCGGGGGCCGGCAATCGGCGCGCTCGATTCACTTCCTGACGATGCTGAGCTTCGTCGCGTTTTTCATCCCGCACGTGACGCTGGTCGCGATCACCGGATTTACGCGCAACATGAACCACATTGTCATGGGCACGGACAACCTGAAGCCGATTGGGATGGAGCTCGGCTACGTAGGCATTGGCGTGGTGGTGTTGTCATGGGTGCTGGCGCATTACCTTTCCTGGCATCATCCGCGCAGGTTGCAGCACGCGCTGAAGACGGTGACCTATCCCATGCAACTGCTGACGCTGGACCGCTTGCACCCGGCGGAGAAATACACGGAAGAGCAAATCTCGCCCTACTTCTGGCCCAACGGCAAGATGCCCACACGAGAGGACTGGAAGCGGTTGGCCGCGGACGATTTTGCTGCATTTCGGCTGAAGATCACTGGTCTGGTGAAACACCCGGTGGAGCTGTCGCTTTCCGAATTGGCCGCGCTGGGCGAAGTCGAGCACATCACCATGCATCACTGCATTCAGGGCTGGACGGGCATCGCCAAATGGGGCGGGATTCCCATGCGGCGGCTGATGGACTTGGTCGAGCCCTTGCCGGAAGCGAAGGTGGTGGCGTTTTACTCGTTCGGCGATGGTCTGTTCGGCGGCTCTTACTACGACACGCAGAGCCTGGAGAACGTGGATAAATCGGAGTGTATGCTGGCCTTGCGCATGAACGGAAAGCGGTTGCCGGAGGTCTACGGTGCTCCGCTGCGGCTGCGCGTGGAGAACCAGTTGGGCTACAAGATGGTGAAATGGATCGAACGCATCGAGTTCGTCACCTCGGAGAAGTTGCTGGGTAAGGGCGAGGGGGGCAAGAACGAGGACGACGAGTATTTCGATCTGCTGCCCAACATTTAGCGGACCCGGTGCTAGCATGGCAGGATGAAATCGGCCGGGCAGGCAATCACGGCAAAGTCGAACACGGCCGATGCGGCCACGGTGATGGCCTTGACCGTGCTGGCCGGCGCCGGCGCCGCGCTGCTGCACGAAGCGCTGGGGCATGGCAGCGCGTGCCTGCTGGCGGGCGGCCACAACACGCTGATTACGGCCGTAAGCGAAAGCTGCACGGTGGCCAACGGCTGGATTGACGCCGCCGGCACCCTGGTGAACCTGGCCGCCGGAGGGGTGTGCTGGTGGTGGATGCGGCGCGTGCGCGAGGCGCCACGCTTGCGCTATTTCCTCTGGCTGCTGATGGCGTTCAACCTGCTGGACGGGGCCGGGTATTTTCTTTACAGCGGGGTAGGCGGCATCGGCGACTGGGCGGTGGTGATTAGCGGACTGCATCCAGCGTGGCCCTGGCGCACCGGACTGGCGGTCGGCGGCGCCATTCTGTATGTCGCGGTGCTGTGGCTGCTGTTACACGAGCTCGTACCATTTCTGCCGACGAACACCGGCGCGCGCAGGGTGTGCGCGCGGCGCCTGATGCTGCTGCCGTACTTCACCTACGGAGTTTTCTACGTGATCGCCGCGGTGTTCAACCCCATCAGCCCGGTACTGATCGCTGAATCGGCGGCGGCGGCGGCCTTCGGCGGCACCTCGGGACTGTGGTGGGGAATGGAGTTCGTGCGCTATCCGGTATTCGGGCGACCCGGACCCAAGTTGTCACTGGAGCGGCGCAGCCGGGGATGGATTCTGGCTGGAGTCTGCGTCGCGGCCGCTTTCATCGCCGTGATCGGCCCCGGCATCCGCCCCTAACTCTTGGTGCCGAGGACCTGCAGGCTCGACATAAACCCACCGCGCTCGTGGATGATGACTTGCCGTCCCGTCGCGTCGTGACACAGGTCAAATTTCTTGCCGGGCATGACCCTCGCCCGCCACGAGAAGCTCGGCCCGGAGCTGAGGTGGATCAGCCCACCGTGACTGCGCACCTCCAGTGCGATCGGGTACAAACCACCGTGCGGGGGGCAGATTTCGCTGGCGACCTTCCCCCGGATCACCTGCTCGGGCGGGGGTGGCGGCAGCGGCGGCTCGGGTTTCGTCCTCACCATCAGGCGCGGCCGGCTGGGCGCAGTATCTTGATCTTGATTTTGGTTTTGATCTCGCGCGTTCGCCTGTTCGATGCTCTGCTCCGCCTCCGCATTCATGAGCGTCTGGCGGCACTGCAGCACCCGCTCCGGCGAATCCGCCCGCTGGAGCGCCAACTGCAACAATGGAATGGCTTGCGTAAAGTGTCCGGCGTTGAGCTGAATGATAGCCGCGTTAAAACGAAACACGTACTGGCTGGGCGCAAGGGCAATCGCCCGCCTTTCCGCGGCGGCCGCGGCCGCCACCTTGCCCGGTTGGCGCATCTCCACCAACGCCAGCATGTTCCAGGCGGGGGCATAATCCGGCCGCTGCCGCACCGCGTCCTGCAGATGGCCGGCGAGCGCCGCCTGTGCGGCCAAACCCGGCGCGTTCCCTGGCCGCAACATAACCTCGCCCAGCAGAATTTGCGCCAGTGCGTCATGGGGATCGGCATTCGCGGCGCGTTGCAGCCAGCTCTGTGCCGTCGCGTAATCTTTCTGCCGGTACGCTACGAGGCCGCGCACAGCCTCCGCCCGCCCGTTGCCTGGATCTATCTGCAGCGCGCGGTTGGCCATCGCGACCGACTCCACGTACTGCTGCCCTTGCGCCAGCAATTGGGCTTCGATCGCCTCCGCATTGGGCGTGGTAACCGGCGCAGCCGGATAACCCTTGTCCTGCACCAGTACGCGCAGTTTCATGTGCAGATCGCGGTATCCCAACTGCTGGGCAAACCGTTCTAAGTTCTTTTGCAGCGCCGCCAAATTGCCAAAGCTGGCGCGGGCCGCCGTGACCGGGTTTTCCCCGTCACGGATACGAGCGATATAGCCATCCAACTGATGCGTGTGCTGAAAAAAGTCGTGCATCATGATGTAATGCACGGCCAGCCATGACTCGGCGTAGAAGATCGAGACTTTGTCCTGATCGTGGTAATAGGGCGAATTGGGGCCGATCGCGAACAACTGCGCCAGCGGGATCATTCGCTGAGACCGCAACACGTCGAAATTCGAGGGGTCTGCGTCAGCGAGAGTGGCCCCGGATTTCGTAATCACCGCCGTCTGATAGAACTCCGCCAAACCCTCGTTCAACCACACAGGAAACTCGAACGGCATCCGGTCCACGATGTAGTGGGTGTACTCGTGGTAAATCGTCGAGTACGCATCCGTCCCGTCCATGGCGTCCAGCCGGAGCAGGATGAAGCTCCGGAACTGGCCGCGTAAAAACATCCCGGCGGGTTTCATATCTCCCTTGTGAAACGAATCCGGATCGGTAGCTAGAAATTCCTTCCAGTTGCGCACGACCAGAACGTCGAGCGGCTCGGCGGTACCCAGTTGGAACTGCGGAAACAGTTGCTGAAACACCAGCCGCATCCGTTCCATTTGGCCGGCAATCTGCCGCGCCTCCTTGACGCCGGCGTCGCAGTACACGGTGAAATGCGGGCTGTTCGCTTTCACCCACTGCGGCTGTTTCGACCATGCCCGCGCCGGCCGCGACGCCGAAGCCAACGTCGCCAGCCCCAATGCCAGGGCTAGCAGAAAGCCGGACCGCCTCATGCAAGCCATCTTACGTCATCGCCGCCGGAAGAGATTGGATTTCGTACGGCCGCATCATGGCGTTGGCTTGGTGCTCCAGAATATGACAGTGCCAGACGTAGCGGCCGGCATAGGGCGCGAAACGAACCACGATGCGCGTGACCGCACCGGCGTAGCACTGCACCGTGTCTTTCCAGCCGCTTTCTTCGCCCGCCGGCGGTCGGGCCGATTCCGTGTAGCGCAGGACCCCGCGGGTCCAAAACTCGTCGGCATCGAAGCTCTGACGCTCCACGACCCGGAAGCGCACCATGTGCAGGTGGATGGGATGGGTATCGTCGGTGAGATTGACGAACTCCCAGATCTCGTTGTCGCCCAGGTGTGGGCGCTCGCTCACCGGATCGCGCCAGCGCTTGTCGTCCAGCAGCATGATCGCCGGCCGGCCGGCGAGGTCGGTGTAGTCGTTCAGGGTCAATCGGCGCGTGCGGGTTGCGCTCGCCGCCCGGGGCGGGCCCATCTCGCACAGCACCACCGGCGGCCGCCAGCCCCCC
>JBOGKL010000077.1:0-3216 GCA_050745525.1 Terriglobales bacterium
GACTCTGTGGAAGGGGCGAGATGCAAGCGGAGCGAGGCCGCAGGGAGCGATGGCGAGGGAGCGTACACAGATGTACGTGACCGAGCCGGAGGGACCGAGAACGAAGCTCCGCGCCGCAGATCGCCCCGCCCCTCCTATTATTGCGATGGCGGCGTCAGGTTGTAGTAGAACGAAAATTGCAGCGTGATGGACGGCCCGTGGAAGGCGCTGGGCAGCGGCGGAAACGGATTCGACGCGCTAATCGAGGCCTCCGCGGCCTGGTCGAGCGAGGCCGTGCCCGACAAGCTCACCGGCTTTATGCCCGGCACAGTGCCGCTGGCGTTGATGTTGAAGACGACGACCACCCGCCCTTTGGTGCCCAGGTACACCGTCTCCGGCATCACCGCATACCAGTTGCGGCGCACGATCTCGAGCACCTGGCGCAGATAGGAATCGAAGTTCACCCCTTCGGTGTCGGTCAGAATCTGCACCCCGGCGCCGGTTTGTCCCGGCGCCGTGTTCCCGCTTCCGGCCGGCGGTTGCGGCAGCGGCGCGACCTCGGTCACCGCCTGGTGTCCGTGCGCCGCATCGCGCGCCGCGCCTTGAATCGCGCGCTGCAGCATGTTCGCCGGCCCGATATCGAGCTTCAGCGACGGATGCGCCTTGGGCTGCGGAACGTTCTCGAGCTCCAACTGTCCCGTCTCCGGCGCACCGCCGGCCTTTGCCCCCGTCGCCGGCTTCGCCAGCCTCGGTTGTTCCGCCGCGGCCCGCACGGGCGGTGCCGGCGCTCTGCGCGCCGGCGCTCCCGGCGGCGGCTGTGCCGGGCGCGGACGCGGTGCGGGCCGCGTCGCCGGCTCGCTGATCGAGCGCGTCAGCGGCGTCGGGTGGTCGAAGTGCCGGTTGCGGTTGCTGAGCGCCTTGGGTTGGGTGGTTCTCTTGCGCGTGATCAGGTCGGGGGGCAATTCCAAATAGGTGAGATGTTCCGGCTGCGTGGGTGGGCTGACCAGTTGCAGCGTGATGGGTGGGAACAGCTTCTGCCCCAGGAGCAGTATCAAAAGAGCAAGGATATTGCCCAGCACCGACAGCGCGACGGCCGCCCGCAGCCGCCCCCGCTCGCGCCGGTGTACTTGCTCCAGCAGCAGGTCGTCAATGGGGAACGGCGCCCCGCGTAAGATTGGCGGCGGAGGCGGGAGAACATCGTCCTCCTTTTCCGCCAGGATACTTATGAGGGGCATCGAGGCGTGCCTACATCATATCGCGGTGCTTAGCACCGCACGGGCCGCGCCCGTCCTGTACTCTGTTGTTAACCAATGTCGGATTTTTCCGATCAGTTGAAGGCCCGCGCCGACCTCGGCCAGTTGCTGGGCGAGGTTGTGGCGCTGCGCCCCGGCGGCAACGGATTCATCGGCCTCTGCCCCTTTCATTCCGAACGTACTCCCTCGTTTCACGTCCACCAGCTAAAACGTTTTTACTACTGCTTCGGTTGCCATGCCCACGGCGATGTTTTTCAGTTTTTCATGCAGTTGCGCGGCATTGCCTTCCCCGAGGCGGTGGCGCTGGTGGCCGAGCGCCTGGGCATCGAGGTGCCGCAGTCGGCCACGGCCCCCTCCGACGCGCCCACCCGCGAGCTGCTGCGCATCTACGCCTCCGCCGAAGCCTACTTCGAACGCATGCTGGCCGGCCGCGAAGGCGCTCTCGCCTGCCAGTACCTGCAAAGCCGCGACTTCGCTCCCGCTCGCGTGGCGCCGTTTCATCTCGGCTACGCCCCCGAGCAGGGACACGGCCTCGCCCGCCACCTCGAGGCCGAGGGCTTCGCGCCCTCCGACGCCCTGCGCGCCGGCTTGTGTCAGTTGCGCCGCGAATCCGGCGCCGAGGCGAATCTACCCCCCGCGTCTGGCAACGCCTCGCGCAGCAACGTCCAGTGGTCCGACCTCTACGACCGCTTCCGCCACCGCCTGATCTTCCCCATCAAGAGCGAGCGCGGCCAGACCATTGCCTTCGGCGGACGCGCCCTCGAAGCCTCCGACCGCGGCCCCAAGTACTTGAACTCGCCCGAGCATCCTCTCTACACCAAGGGCCGCGTCCTGTACAACCTCGACCGCGCCCGTGCCGCCATCCGCGAGTTGCGCTACGCCATCCTGGTCGAGGGATACTTCGACTGCCTGCGCGTCTCGCTCGCCGGCTTTGAAAACGTGGTCGCCAGTTGCGGCACCGCCCTGACCCCGGCCCAGGTCGCCGCCCTGGGCCGGCTGACGCGCAAGGCCGTGGTCAACTTCGATCCGGATTCGGCCGGCCGCGCCGCTGCCGAGCGCTCCGTCGCCCTGCTGCTCGAAGAAGACTTTCAGATGCGCGTCGTGATGCTCGACGGCGGCTTGGACCCGGACCTCTACGTGCGCCAGAAGGGCGCGGCCGCCTACGCCGAGGCCATGAAGTCGAGCCGCTCGTTTTTCGACTACCTCGGCATCCGCGCCCGCGAGCAGTTTGATTTCGCCTCGCCCGATGGTAAAGTCTTCGCTGTCAACTACTTCCTGCCATTTCTGAGTCATGTACATGAGCCTATTTTGCGGCAGGGGTTGGCCGAGAATCTGGCCGCGCAACTGGGCTTGGATCAGTCCCTCATCGGCCGCCAACTGCAGCAAGCGGCGCGGCAGAGGCGGCCCGAATTGGACGCGGGCGCAGTCGCTCCGGTTCCGCAGACTCTTTATGCCGAGCGCGTACTGCTGCGCGCCTGGCTGGAGTGGCCCGCGCGCCGCAAGGAAATCGAGGCCTGGGTGGAGGGCGAAGGCTTGCTCGCCGGCCTGGGGTCCGAGACCGTCTTTGCCCAATTCCGGACCTTGCAGGAGGACGACGACTGGCACGACCTCGTCGCCGGCTTTGATCCCGCCCGCCAGCGCTGGCTGGCCGAAATTGCCCTCAACCAGGATGGCAAGGGAGCCCAAGGCATTGAAGACCCGCCGCTGGACCAGCCTGCCTTGCAGGCCGCCGTGGAAGCCCTGCGCCTGCGCCGTGGCCAGCAGGAGCGCCAGGGCTTGCAGGCCCGCATTGCCGCCGCCGCCGCCCGCGGTGAAAAGGCCGAACTCGAGCAGCTATTGCGCCAGAAAAGGGCTGCCGACGCCGATGCCCGGCGCGAAGGCTGAAACTTCTGGCCTCCAGGCGTCATCCAAGCCTAGGAGAATGCCGTATTTCTGGCCGATGCGGCACTCTAACCACAGTAAACTATAGAACTACGAATTGTGG
>JBOGKL010000078.1:0-2309 GCA_050745525.1 Terriglobales bacterium
AGTTCCCCGCCGGGACGAGCGAAAACGTCGTGGCCGCGCTGCAGGCGGCCGCCGTGCGCCAGCCGCTGCATCTGGACGCCGAGGGCAACGTCGTGGCCTCGGCGCCCCATGCGGCGCCGGCGCTGGCGCTGGGCGTGGTCCTGTTCAACAGCACCATCAGCGGCGATGCTGATAATGCCTGGTCGCTGCCGGCGGGCTCGGGCACGCATTTGCGCATCTGGGGCACGGCCATGGCGATGCTGGTGAGCCACCTGCAGCCGCTGGCCATGGCGCTGGGATATATCGGCGCCGGGAAGACCATCTATTCCCGCTACGTCGCGCGCGGCGAAAACGTCGTCTTTCCCAAGGACAGCGAGCTGGTGATCCGCCTCTCCCCGCTGGGCCCGCACGGTCCCGCCCTCCCGCCAGTGGGCGCAAGCCTCCCCGGCCGCAAGTAAACGCTGCCTGGTTGCCGTTTCGGTCATCCCCACTGCCGGAGCCCAATCTTGCCCATTTTGCCTGATGTATTTGGCCTTCTGAGGTACACTAGGCGACGGAGGTACTTACAAGCCCATGAAGTGGCTCACCCTAGCTGTCACAGCGGTCTTGTGTGTTGTTCTTCTCACTCCCGCGGCGGCGCAGACCGCCGGTTCCGGGCAAATCGTCGGCCGGGTCACCGATCCCTCCGGCGCGATCATTCCCGGCGCCAATGCCACCATCACTAACCTCGCCACCGGCGCCATCCGGCATGCGCAATCCAATGCCGTAGGCGCTTACAACGTGCCCCTGTTGACCCCAGGCAACTACGAAGTCTCCATCAGCGCGCACGGCTTCAAGACCTTGGTCAACAAGAGCGTGGCCGTGCATGCCGCCACCACTTCGACCGTGAACGCCGCGCTACAGTTGGGCCAGACCACACAGACGGTCACGGTCGAGGCCGGCGCCAACATGCTGAAGACGGAAACCTCGGCCAACGGCGGCACCATCAACAGCTCCACCATCACCGCCCTGCCCCTGGTCAACCGCAACTACACCCAGATTCTGCAATTGAATCCCGGCGTCGCCAGTGCCCTGCCCAACGCCGCCGGCCTGGGCAACAACACCGTGGACATCAACGCCAACGGCGGCCGCGCCACCGACAACAGCTATTAAATGGATGGCGTGGACGTCACCAACATTCAGAAGAACGAGACCTCGTCGGTGAACTCGGAAGGGTCCATCTCGATCCCCAGCCCCGACGCCATCGCCGAATTCCGCGTGCAGACCAGCCAGTACGACGCCGCTTACGGCCGCGGCTCCGGCGCCAACGTGGACGTGGTCACCAAATCCGGCACCAACCACTTCCATGGCGACCTGTTCGAGTTCGTCCGCAACAACCTACTCAACGCCAACGATTTCTTCCTGAACGAGCAGAACCAGGCGCGGCCCGATCTGAAGCAGAACCAGTTCGGAGGCACCTTCGGCGGACCCATCCTGCACAACAAGGTGTTCTTCTTCGGCTCCTACCAAGGCACATATCAGATCGATGGCGAAGGCAACAGCTCTCTGCGCAACATCATTCTGCCGCTGCTGGGCAGCTCCGCCTCGAGCCGCACCGCGGCGGCGCTGGGCGCCGAGTTCGCCGGTGAGACCGGACTGCACGGCACCACGAAGATCGCTTCCGATGGCTCCAACATCAATCCCGTCGCCCTGGCGCTGATCAATTACAAACTGCCCAACGGCCAATACCTGGTTCCTTCCCCGCAGTCGGTCACCGATGCCGGCAATCCCGACACGGGCGGCTTTTCCAGCTTCAGCGTCCCTTCCACCTACAGCGAGAACCAGGAAATGTTTAACCTGGACTGGACGCCCACGCCGAAGCAGCATCTGGCGGAAAAGTACTTCTTTGCGCGCACTCCGGAGGATCTCGCCTTCTCCAGCTATACGGGCGGCTCGCAACTGCCCGGCTCGCCGGTGAACGGCCTGTTTGAGAACGACAACTTTTCGCTCAAATATTCCTATATCTTTTCTCCCAACCTGATCAACGAGGTCACCGCCGGTCAGCACCGTATTTTTGGGCAGATCAGCAGCGGCTTCCCGGTCCTCTATTCGCAGATCGGTATGACGCCGGGTTGCAACAACCCGGTCTCGCCCACCGTCAGCACGGACACGATGAGTTGGGGCGGCTCGTTCGATGATGGCCAGTACTCGGACGTGCAGGCCTACAACATCATTGATCAGCTGTCGTACCTGCACGGCCAGCACAACATCGAAGTCGGTTTCTCGGCCGAAGCCGATGTGCTGCCGTTCGCCAATTCAGCCACTTCGCGCGGTGAGGTTAACTTCTACAG
>JBOGKL010000079.1:0-9093 GCA_050745525.1 Terriglobales bacterium
GCGAAAAACTCCTTCATGCCGCCACGCGCGGCCGAGTCCTTGTTGACAAAGAACCCGATCAGCATGTAGCTGGCAAAACCGACGCCTTCCCAGCCGATGAACATGAGCAGGTCGTTGTTGGCCAGCACCAGCGTCAGCATGAAGAACATGAAGACGTTGAGCAGGGCGAAGAAGCGGTAGAAGCCGCCTTCGTGGGCCATGTAGCCCAGCGAATAAATGTGGATCAGCAGCCCCACGCCGGTGACGATGAGCAGCATGACCAGTGAGAGCTGGTCGAGCTGAAAGCCGAAGGGAATGGCCAGCAGCCCCGCCTGGATCCAGTTGCCGTGCAGCTCGATGTAGGGGTGGACGATGCTGGTCCAGCGCGAGGCTACCCAGAGCGCATCGGCGAAGGCGGCGGCGACAAAGCCCACCCCCACCGCTCCGGCGACGCGGTTCGACCAGCTCCGCCCGCCCAGTACATTGAGGGCAAAGCCGGCGAAGCAGAGGAGGGGGATGATCCAGAGATGCAGCATAAGAAGCTATTAGCTATTAGGTGTTAGCTATTAGGCACGCGGGCGGCAGCCGGGGCGGCCCCTAGGGATGCGATGAGGCCGTTGAGGACGCGGCCGGTTTCGTCGGTGGTGGCCAACAAGTCCGAGACCTGCGTTCCTGTCAAAAAGTTCAAGTTTTGGGCGATGCGAATCTGGGTTGCCGCTTCCAACAGCGAACCCCGGGCTTGGCCGAGGAAGTGCCGGTACTCCCCAAGGGTGAGGCGTCCCTTGCCCTCCGCGATGTTGGAAGGCACCGACACCGCCGCACGGCGCAACTGGCTGGTGAGCCCGTACATCTCCTCGCGGGGAAATGTCTGTGTCGCCTTGTAGATTTTGGTGACCATGTCCATCGCTTTTTGCCAAGCAACCAACTTCTCGTACGACTCCGGCATTTGCGTGCCTAACAGCTAACAGCTAAGAGCTAATAGCTAGTCTTTCAGCCGATTCATCTCGTCCACGCCCAGCGTGTTCCGATTCCGCATCACGGCGATGATGATGGCCAAGCCGACGGCGGCCTCGGCGGCGGCGACCACCATGACGAAGAAGACGAAGATGTTGCCGTCAATCTGGCGCAGGGCGTGGCTGAAGGCCACGAAGGCCAGGTTCACCCCGTTGAGCATGAGCTCGATGGAGATGAAGACGGTGATGATGTCCTCTTTAAAAATGAAGCCGGCGACGCCCAGGCAAAACAGGATCGCGCTCAGCGCCAAATAATAGGACAAGGGAACCATAGTCTCTACCTTTGCCCCGCGGCCGCCATGGCCTTGGGCTCCTCGGCGGCGGCCTCGGCGAGGACGGCGGGTTTAGGCTGGCGGGCGGCCAGCACGACCGCGCCCAGCACGCCCACCAGGAACAGCACCGAGGTCACTTCAAACGGCAGCAGGAAATCGTGGAACAGGCTGTTGCCGATGGGGCCGGTCTGGACGAGGTACTCGCCCAAGCCAAGCTGAGTGGCGCCAAAAGCACCGTAGACCTGTCCGATGACCAGGATGGCGAACAGCGCCAACACCGGCAGCCCGATAAAGGCGGCGACGCGGCTCTTGGGATGGCGCGTGACCTCGCCGGCGTTGAGCACCATGATCACGAACACGAACAGCACCATGATGGCGCCGGCGTAGACGATGACCTGGATGAAGGCAATAAACTCCGCGCCCAAGATCAGGTACTCGACCGCGAGCGCGAACATCACCGTCACCAGCGACAAGGCGCTGTAGATGGGATGGCGCTGGACCAGGAGGTTGATCGCCCCCGCCACCGCCAACACCGCGAAGATTAAAAACAGCGTCAATTGCATCGGCGTTCCTAATAGCTAACCGCTCATAGCTAATAGCTGTTCCTCACCTCAGTGCCACCACCAAACTCGTCACCATGACGTTGGCCAGCGCCAGCGGCACCAGTACCTTCCAGCCAAAGGCCATAAGCTGGTCATAGCGGAAGCGGGGCAGCGTGCCCCGGACCCAGATGTAGAGGAACAGGAAGAAGCAAACCTTGATGAGGAAGTAGGCCGTGGGCAGGATCATATGCAGCCAAGTGGGGCCAAACAGCGGGCCCATCCAGCCGCCCAGGAACACCAGGGTGGCCACGCAGCTCACGGTGATCATGTTCACGTACTCGGCCAGGAAGAACATGGCGAACTTCATGGCGCTGTACTCGGTGTGGTAGCCGGCGCCCAGCTCGCCCTCGGCCTCGGGCAGATCGAAGGGGATGCGGTTGGTCTCGGCGAAGGCGGCGCAGAGATAGATGAAAAAGGCCACGATTTCCGGAACGATGAACCAGATGTGCTTCTGCGCGTTCACCAGTCCGCGCAGACTCAAGGTCCCGCCCAGAATCAGCGGCCCGATCAGCGCCAGTCCCAGCGCCAGCTCGTAGCTGATCATCTGCGAGCCGCCGCGCAGCGCACCCAGCAGCGAGTACTTGCTGTTGGAGGACCACCCCGCCAGCACCACGCCGTAGACGCCGAGCGAGGTCACGCCCAAAATCAGCAGCAGGCCGACGTTAATGTCGGTGATCTGCAGCGGGATGGCGTAGCCGAACGCATGCACCACCGCGCCCCAGGGTATTACCGTGATGGAAAGCAGGGCCAATACCACGGCCAGCATCGGCGCCAGCAGGTAGAGGAACTTATGCGCCGTATCGGGCGTGACGTCTTCTTTCAGGATGAACTTGATGGCGTCGGCGGCGGGCTGCAGCAGGCCGAACGGACCCACCCGCGTCGGCCCCACCCGCGACTGCATGCGCCCGACGATTTTGCGCTCCGCCAACTGGATGTAGGCCACGGCGGTGAGCAGAATGAACAGGATCACCAGGCACTTGCCCAGCGAGAACAGAAAGAAGGCGAGGTGGCTCACGGGCGGGTCGTCTCCTCGGCCTCGGTCACATCGGGCAGGTGGCGCTCCAGAACTTCATTGAGCGTGGCGCTGTAGCGCCCCAGGGTCCCGGCGGTGAACAAGGTATCGTGGTTGGGCTGCAGCGCGCCTTCGACCGCCGTGACCGGGGCGGGGTTGGTCGGCACCGCTTCGCCGGCGAGCAGCTTCGCCAGGGACACGTTGTATCCGGGCACCTGGGTGCGGATCTCCTGCAACGTGCGCTCGTGGTTGGCCTCGCCCCAGGCGGCGCCCATGGCATCGGCGAGCCGATGGACGATTTCCAGGTCGCTTTTGGCGCCTTCAAATCCACCGCCACGGCGCTGTACTTGCACTTCGCCGGCGGTATTGGTCAAGGTGCCGGCCTTTTCGTAGGCGCTGAGAGAGGGCAGCACGACGTCGGCGCACTGGGCTGTTTCGGTTAAAAAGAGATCCTGCACGACCAGGAAGGCGGGCTTGGGCCGCGGGTACAGGCGCATCGGATTGGCGCCGACCACGTAGAGCGAGTCCATCGCAGCGCCCATCATCTGCTCCAGGTTCATGCCCCCGGCGTCCGGATACAGTCCCATGTCGGAGGCGCCGCGCGAGTTGCTGTTGTCGCCCAACAGCAGGTACTTGGTCGTGCCCGGCAGCGTACTGCCCAAGGCGACGAGCTCGCGTAAGGCCACGCCCGAGATCTCGGCGGCCATCACGATGATCACGTCCTGCTCCTCGGCGAGGCGCGCGCGGAAATCTTTCAAGTCCTCGTCGAGCACCCGCGGCTCTGAGGCCGGCGTCTGCGGCCAGCGTTTCGCGCTGGCATCGCCCACCCCGGTGACGGCGGCCTGAGCTTTGCCTTTGCCGTTCAGCACACCGATGGCCTTGGCCACATCGTCCACGCGCGCGTAGCGAAAGGCCTGCCGCCGCAGCTTGATCTCGCCGTGGTTGAGGACGTACAGGTGCGTCTTGTGCAGCCGGTAGCCCCAGCGCAGGTTCCACGCCACCAGCGGATGCTCCTCGGTCGGGTTGCCACCCACCAGCAGCACCGCCTTGGCGGTCTTGAGATCGCTCATTGTGGCCATGGCGCCGGGCTGGGCGCCCACGGCCGCGCGCAGGGCCGGAAAGTCGGCGGTGCGGTGGTGATCCAGGTGGGGCGTCTTCAGCACCTCGCGCGCGAACTTGCGCAGCGCGTAGGCTTCTTCGTTGAGGCTGCGCGTGGACCCGACCACGCCGATTTTTCCGCCGCCAGCCTGCACCTGCTTCCAGCGCTCGGCCACGGTCTGGAGGGCGAAGGCCCAGCTCACCGGCTTCAGTTCCCCGCCCATGCGCAGCAGCGGCTGCGTGAGCCGGTCGCGGTGCTGGGTGAAGTCGAGCCCATAGCGACCCTTGACGCACAAGAAGTCGCCGTTGAGGCCGCTCTTATCGCGGTTGTCGCCGCGCACCAGGCGGTCGTTGCGCACGCCCAAGGTGGTCTTGCACCCGTCGCCGCAGAAGGTGCAGATGGCGCCCACGTGCTCCATTTCCCACGGCCGCGTCTGGTAGCGGTACATGCCGCTGGTCAGCGCCCCCACCGGGCAGATGTCAATGCAGTTGCCGCATTCCTCGCACTGCAGGTGATCCTGCTGGTTGGGAATGATGGTGGCGTTGATGCCGCGATTGGCCACGCCCAGAGCCCACACATCCATGCCCTCGCCGCAGGCGCGCACGCAGCGGTAGCACAGGATGCAGCGCGGACGGTCGAAGTAGACGACCGGCGACCATTGCTGCTCCTCGCGATGGCGTTTGGGCTCGACGAAGCGGGACTTTTCCGCTCCGTATTGGAAGGTCATGTCCTGCAGCTCGCACTCCCCGCCCGCGTCGCACACCGGGCAATCCAGGGGGTGGTTGGTCAGGATGAACTCGATGGCCGACTTGCGCGCCTTATGCACGGTCTCGCTGTCGGTGTTGACGACCATGCCTTCGCTGACGGCGACCGTGCAGGCTGTCTGCAGCTTGGGCATCTTCTCGATCTCGACCAGGCACATGCGGCAGGCCGCCTGCAGCGACAGGTTGGGGTAATAGCAGAACGACGGCACCTCGATGTGCGCCTGCTTGCAGGCCTCGATGAGCAGCATACCGGCGGGCGCCTCGAGCGCCTTTCCGTTGACGGTGAAATGTACGACTTCTGCCATATGTGTCCTAGTGCCCCGCGGCCACGGCCGTACGCGCTCCGAAGGGACAGGGCTTGCCGGCCAGGTGATCCTCAAACTCCTGCCGCCAGTGCTGCAGGATGGAGATGGTGGGCATGGCGGCGGCATCACCCAGGGCGCAGAAGGTCCGCCCCAGAATGTTCTCCGACACCTCGCGCATCAGATCGATGTCGGCCGCGCGCCCGCCTCCGTTGTGGAAGCGCGTCAGCGACGTCTGCAGCCAACTGGTGCCCTCGCGGCAGGGCACGCACCATCCGCACGATTCATGCCGGTAGAACTGCATGATGCGCAGCGCGAACTTCACCATGCAGGTGGTTTCATCGAGCACGACCACCCCGCCCGAACCCAGGAACGAGCCCACCTTGGCGACCGAATCGAAATCGAGGTTGAGGTTCCAGGCGGTCTCGGCGGGCAGCAGCGGCGTGGACGAACCCCCCGGCACCACCGCCTTCAGCTTGGCGCCGTTCTTCATGCCGCCGCCCAGTTCTTCGATGAGGCGGCGCAGGGGAAAGCCCAGCGGCAGTTCCCACACGCCCTGCTGGTTGACGTGTCCGGAGAGGCAGAACAGCCGCGTGCCGCCGTTTTTCGGCGGTCCAAAGGCGGCGAACCAGGCCCCGCCGCGCAGCAGAATGTGCGGCACCGAGGCCAGCGTCTCGACGTTGTTGATGATGGTCGGTCCGCCCAGATATCCGCTCACCGCCGGAAAGGGCGGCTTCAGCCGGGGAATGCCGCGCTTGCCTTCGAGCGACTCCATGAGCGCCGATTCCTCGCCGCACTCGTAGGCCCCGGCTCCGGTATGGGCGAAGATGTCAAAGTCAAATCCCCGGCCGCGGATGTTGGTGCCCACGTACCCGGCCGCGCGCGCCTCCGCCAGCGCCTTCTCCATGCGGTCGAGCAGATAGCGGTACTCGCCGCGTATATAGATGTATCCGCGCCGGGCTCCAATCGCCAGCGCCGCGATGAGCATGCCTTCGATGATGCTGAATGGATCGTACTCGAGGATCAGCCGGTCCTTGCACGTCCCCGGCTCGCTCTCGTCGGCGTTGCAGAGCACGTACTTTTCCCGCGCCGACTGCTTGGGCACGAACGACCATTTCAGCCCGGTGGGGAACCCGGCGCCTCCGCGCCCGCGCAGCCCGGAGGCCTTGACCTCTTCGATGACGGCCTCCGGCTTCATGTCGAAGGCCTTCTCCAGCGCCTTGAATCCGTCGGAGGCCAAATAGCCGGCGAGCGTGTGCGCGTCGGCCTGGTCAAAGCGCGAGCTGACGACGCGGATTTCGGCCGGATGTGCCTTCACGCCTTGGCCCTTTCCGCGTAGCCATCCAGGATCTGATCGAGCCTCTCGGGCGTCAGTTCCTGATGAAAGTCGTAGTTGATCTGCACCGCCGGCGCCCACGAGCACGCACCCAGGCACTCGACTTCTTCCAGCGAAAACACTCCGTCGGCGGCGGTCTGCTTATTCCCGATCCCCAGCCGCTTCTGGCAATGCTCGTACAGTTCCTCGCCCCCGCGCAGCAGGCAGCTAATGTTCGTACACACCTGCACGTGAAATTTCCCGGCGCGCCCGGTGCGTAGCATCGAGTAGTAGCCAATGACCTCGCGCACGGCCATCTCGCTTTCACCCAGCAATTCCGCAATGCGCGCGATCGCCGCCGGACTCAAGTAGCCGAGCTCATCCTGGGCGTAGAGAAGCATGGGCACGAGCGCGGAGCGGCGCGCCGGGTAGCGCGCCATCAGGGCGCGAAACCGCTGTTCGAGCTCCTCGCTGAACGGCAATGCGCTCACCGGTCCACGTCTCCCAGTACGATGTCAATGCTGCCGATGATGGCGACCACATCCGCCAGCAGCCGCCCCTCGATCATCTTGGGCAGCGCCTGCAGGTTGGCGAAGGAGGCCGAGCGCATGTGGCAGCGGTAGGGCTTGGGTCCGCCGTCGGAGACGACGTAGTAGCCCATCTGCCCGCGCGGCCCCTCGATGGCGTGATAGGCCTCGCCGCGCGGCGCCTTGAAGCCCTCGGTGACGATCTTGAAGTGATAGATGAGGCTCTCGATCGAGTACTTCATCTGGTCGCGGTCGGGCAGCACGATCCCGGGCGCATCCACTTTCCAGGCCCCCTCGGGCATGCCCTCGACCGCCTGCCGGATGATCTTCACGCTCTCGCGCATCTCGGCCACCCGCACCAGGTAGCGCGCATAGACGTCGCCCTCGGTGCGCGTGGGCACGTCAAAATCGAATTCCTCGTAGGAGCTGTAGGGCGAGCTCTTGCGCAGGTCGAGCGGCAGGCCCACGGCGCGCAGGCACGGCCCCGTTACGCCCCAAGCGATGCAGTCGGGGCCGGAGAGATATCCGATGTCCTTGGTCCGCCCCACCCAGATGTTGTTCTTGGTGAGCAGCGTCTCGTACTCGTCAATGTGGCCGGGGAAGGTGCCCAAAAACTTCTTCACCCTCTCGGCCCAGCCCAGCGGCGGCTCCAGCGCCAGCCCGCCGATGCGGAAGTAGGAGGTCATCATCCGCTGCCCGCTGAACATCTCGAAAATCTTCAGCAGTTCCTCGCGCTCGCGGAAGCAGTACAGGAAGACGGTCATGGCGCCGATGTCGAGCGCGTGCGTGCCCAACCATACCAAGTGGCTGTTGAGACGCGTCAGCTCGGCCAGCATCACCCGCGTCCACTGCGCCCGCCGGGGAATCTCGAGCTGCAGCAGCTTTTCCACCGCCAGCACGTAGGCCAGGTTGTTGCACAGCGGGGCGAGGTAATCAATGCGGTCGGTGAGGGTGACGACCTGCTGGTAGAGCTTCGACTCGGCGGATTTCTCGATGCCGGTGTGCAGGTAGCCGATGTCGGGCCGCGCCTTGACGATGACCTCGCCGTCGAGCTCGAGGATCATGCGCAGCACCCCGTGCGTGGAGGGGTGCTGCGGCCCCATGTTCATGATCAGGTTGCGGCTGCGGCCGCTGTCGCCGCTCTCGACCGGGGCTTGCGGGGGCGTGAGGGTGGCCATGTTAGCGCGGCTCCAGACGCGGCGTAACCCGCTTCGAGCGGGCGCGAGCGGCTTTTCCTGATGTCAAAGCCGCACTGGTTGTGGTCCGCTGGATCATAGCAGGTCTGGAACCGCTCTAGCGGTAGCCCTCCACCGGGTAATCCTTGCGCAACGGATGCCCTTCAAAATCGTCGGGCATCAGCATCCGCGTCAGGTCACTGTGTCCCTGGAACCGCACCCCGAACAGGTCGAAGACTTCCCGCTCGAACCAGTTCGCCGCGGGCCATATCTCGTCGAGCGTCGGCGGGGGATTGTCCTCCCCGCAGCGCGTCTTGAGCCGCTGCCAGTGGCTGGTCGCGGTGTTGTGCAGTTGGCAGACGATCTCGAACCGCTCCGGCTCCGGGTACCAATCCACGCAGGTCAAATCGACGAGCTGATCGTAGCCCTCGCCGCGCAGCCGCGTGGCGAGCGCCCGCCACTGCCCGGGCGTGGTGGTAATGGTCGGTTCCTCTTGCATCAGTCTTCTTCCGACGCCCGTTCCGGCCGGTTCCAGTCAATCACGCCCTTGGTCCAGATGTAGTAAAAGCCGGCCAGCACAATGGCCACGTACACCAGCATCTCGAAGAAGCCGAACAGCTTGAGCTGCTTCATCTCGATGGCCCAGGGAATCAGGAACACCGCCTCAATGTCGAACAAAATGAACACGATGGCGACCAGGAAAAACTTCACCGAAACGCGGTGTTCGGCATCGCCCACGGGGATGACGCCGCATTCATAGGCCCCGCCCTTGACCGGGGTCCGCTTATGCTTGCCGATCAGGTAGCTGAGGGTAACGAGAATGGCCGCCAGCCCGATCCCCAGCACGAGCTGGATCAGGATCGGCAAATAATGCGCCATGTAGGATGGAGTGACAGGCATCGCAGCCGCAGATCGGGAACTTCCGACTATAAAGGTTGCCCCGCCGCCCTGTCAACGGTAACCGCGATGCGAACGCTATCTATGGCTGACGCAGTGCCGCCGCCGGATCCGCGCGCGCCGCGCGGCGCGCCGG
>JBOGKL010000080.1:0-2869 GCA_050745525.1 Terriglobales bacterium
GTTCTACCGCGCGCTGAGCGACCGGCACGTGCCGGTGGAGTTCATCACCTATCCGCGGGAACACCACGGCTTCGTCGAGCCGCTGCACATTCAGGACCGCTGGCGCCGCTACCTGGTCTGGTTCGGCACCTACCTGCACAACCCGCCGGTCACCGAACCGGCGACGGTGATGACCGCCATGCGCCAGTACCTGCCCCGCGGCGCTTCCGCCCCGGTCGAAGCCGCCAGCGTTCACTAGCTTTCTGGCGAAACGGCAAAGTCGCCCACGTGGATGCACGCCGTCTGCTGGCGCGCCGCGCTTACGCGTTGACGGCGTTGGCGAGGGTGCCCGCCAGCAGGTAGTCCCGGATCTGTTCAGCGATGGCCACGCCCACGCGTTCCTGCGCCTCGGCGGTCGAAGCGCCCAGGTGCGGAATGGCGATCACGCGCTCGTGGCGCGCGAGCGGCGCATCGGGCGGTGGAGGCTCGCTGCGGTAGACATCCACGGCGGCGCCGGCCACCTGCCCGGAGTCGAGCGCGCGCAGCAGCGCCTCTTCGTCCACAACTTCTCCGCGCGCGCAGTTCACGATGCGCACGCCGCGCTTCATCCTGGCAAAGGCGGCGTCGTTGAGCAGATTGCGCGAGTTCTCCGACAGCGACAGATGCAGGCTCAGGTAATCGGCCTCGGCCAGCAGCGCCTCCCAACTGAGCAGGGCGATGCCGGCCTGGCGCGCCGCCTGCTCCGGACGCGCCGGATCAAAGGCCACCAGGCGCATGCCGAAGACCGCGGCGCGCTTGGCCACTTCGAGCGCGATGCGTCCGCAGCCGACCAGGCCCAGCGTCTTGCCCATCAGCTCGGTGCCTTCGAGCGCCTTCTTTTCCCACTTGCCCGCGTGCATGCCGGCGTCGGCGCGGGGAATGTGCCGCGCCAGGGCCAGCATCAGGCCCAGCGCCAGCTCGGCCACGGCGATCGAGCTGCCTCCGGGCGTGTTCATCACCACGATCTTGCGCGCCGTCGCGGCGGGCACGTTGACGTTGTCCACGCCCACGCCCGCGCGTCCGATCACGCGCAGCTGGGGTGCGGCGGCGATCAACTCGGGCGTCACCTTCACCGCCGAGCGCACCACCAGCGCCTCGGCGTCGGCCAGCGCGCGCGCCAGCTCGCCGCTGGCCGCCGAGGCCGGCGTCAACTCGACCACATGGAAACCGGCGTCCTGGAACACCTGCAGGCCGCGGGCGGAGATCTTTTCTGGAATGACGATCTTCATATGCGCCTGTTATGCCTTGGCGCCGGCGGCCCCGGAGGCTTTGTGCTGCGCCAGATAGTAGGTCTGCGCCGCGCTCACGCCCCGGCCCAGCTTGGCCGCATCGAGATGCCCCAACTGCACCAGCACGATCTCGATCTGCGCCAGCACCGACAGCGTCTCGGCAAAGTCGTAATAGCCCAGGTGCGCCACCCGGAGCATCTTGCCCTTCATGTCGCCCTGCCCGTTGGCGACGACAGTCCCGAACTGCTCGCGCAACGCCTTGATGACCAGCCCGGAATCGAGGCCCGCCGGCGTGGCGATGGCGGTCAGCGCGCCCGAGGGCAGTCCGTGGCCGAAGCGCTCCAGGCCGAGCGCGTCCATGGCGGCGCGCGTGGCCGCGCCCAGCGCTTCGGCGTTGGCGATGAGCGCCGGACAGCCGCCAATGCCTTCGATGTAGATCAACGCCGCCTGCAGCGCCGCCACCAGGCCGATGGCGGGGGTGAAGCTGGTCTCGCCGTTGGCCTGCGACTTGCGCTCATTGCGCAGGTCGAAGTAGAAGCGCGGCGAGCGCGCCCCCGCCATCGCCTTCCACGCCCGCTCGCTCACGGCCACGTAGGCCAGGCCGGGCGCCATCATCACCGCTTTCTGCGAGCCGCCAATGACCATGTCCAGGTCCCAGGCGTCAATGTCGAGCTGCTGCGTGCCCACGCCCGTGATGCCGTCAACGAGCAGCAGTACGTCGAGGTTTTCCTTCCGCGCCGCGCGCGCGATCGCGGCGATGTCGTGCTTGCAGCCGGTCGAGGACTCGCTCGCCTGCACCATCAACACCCGCGCCGGATTGCTGCCGCTCAGGCGGCCCTGGATGTGCTCGGCGCCGAAGCTCTCGCCATAAGGCAGTTGCACCAGGTCCACGTTGCAGCCGAAGGCGGCGGCCAGCTTCTGCCAGCGCTCCCCGAACTTGCCCGCCGTCAGCACCAGCACGCGCTCGCCCGGCGAGGTCAGGTTGGCCACCGCCGCCTCCATGGCGCCGCTGCCGGAAGCAGTCAGCAGGATCACCTCGTGCTGCGTGCCCAGAAACTTCTGCAGCCGCGCGAGCGTGTCTTTCATGATGGCGCGGAACTCCGCCGTGCGATGATGCAGGGCCATGGCCGCCATGGCGGCTTGCGCCTGCGGCAGCAGCGCGGTGGGACCGGGCGTGAAGAGGCGTTCTTTTTTCAGGAGCATGCTGTTTTAGTTTATCCCCCACTAGACGCATAGGGCCGGGGCAGCATCTTACCTGTATATGGGTCTGTGCTCGAGCTATGACGGGAGAGGCACCCGGACGGGGTGGGGCGGCGCGGGTGGCGCGCGCCGGAACCGGTGGATTGTGTGTCTCACGCCTGGCCTAGTGGAATCAACAACTTACAGCGAGTTATCGGTCCACTTGGGCCGGTTTTTTCGGGCCTACTGCTGCAGCAGACGGCCGATCTGCGCCGGCGGAGACGGCGCCACCCCGGCGGCGCGCAGGTTCGCGGCGACGTGAGCCGGATCGGCCATGCCCACCAGCGCCGCCGTAATGCCCGCCGTCGAGCGCACAAACTGCAGCGCCAGTTCGGCATCGCTGGCCGCCTCCGGCAGGAAGGGTTGCAGATGGCGGCGCACGT
>JBOGKL010000081.1:0-11646 GCA_050745525.1 Terriglobales bacterium
CAGTAATCCAGATCGCGATATTGAGGATGCGCCTGGCGCGCCTGTAGCAGCAGGGGGAGCGCCTCGGCGGCCGCGCCCGCGCGGGCGAGCATCGCGACCAGGTTGCGCAGGCAAAGCGCGTGCAGAAGCGGCGCCAGGCCGGGGGTTTGGGCCAGCTCGGCCAACGGCGCCACGCCGCTGGAAGCCTGCGCGCTTTCCCGCACGAGCGCGGCTTGCAGGCGCTGCCAGGGTGCTTCCTCTTCCGGGCCCGGGGCCGGCGGTGGCGCGGGCGCGGCGCCAATGCGCACCCGCAGCTCGACACGTTCGTCGTTGGCCGCCGCTGAGGCCGCCTCCGGCGCCACCGGGCCGCGGCCGCGCGGTTCCAGGCCCACCAGTTCCCACTCCGAGCCCGCTCCGTAATGCACGGGCACGTAGGTAAGACCGCCCGGGCGCGTTGCCAGAGCGCGCAGCGCCTCCGCCGTTCCCGCCAGCAGCGTCTCCCCGCGCCGCCATGTCAGGCTGGAAGGCTGCGCCGGGACCGCAGCGGGGGGAAACCTCTGCAACCAGACCAGATCGGCGGCGGCGCGCACGGCGGCGGGAAGCTCGGCCGGCGCCGCGGCATCGGTGAGCAGGCAGAGCGGGCGGGACTCGGGGTGGCGGGCGCGCAGGCGGTATCCGGCCAGATCAAGCACTGACACAGGCATAGAGTCACGAACCTCGGCCATTGAGTGCACGTGACGGGCCAAAAGGCCGGAAATGCCGGGACGGCGCCGCACGTGCAGGGAGAGCGGGCAGAGGCGCCCCCAGGGCCGCCCGGATAGAGAAATTTAATGTTGGCTTAATCGGATTCTAAGAAACTTCCGCTAGCATCTCGACTGTGACTCAGGAGACAGACACGAACATGAACGCCCGCCCCCAAGCCGCCGAGGCCGCCGCCGTCCTGGTGGCCAGCGGCGATGCCGCTTTCCGCCGCCAACTGTTGGAGGCGCTGCGCGCCGCGCGCCACGAGGGCGTGGAGGCCGCCGGCGGCGCCGAGGCGCTGTGCCAACTGGAGGCCGCCCCCTGGTCCGCGCTGCTGCTCGACCGCCGCCTGCCCGACCTCGACGCGGAGGAGTTGCGCGCCCTGGTCGTCGCCCAGTATCCGCACCTGCCCGTGGCCTGGGTGGATTCGACTGCGGCGGCGCAGCCGGCGCTGGCGTTGCTGCTGCCCGAGCTGCCGCCGTTCGCATCGGTTCTCGATTCCGGAGCCCGGGTCGAGCGCCCGGCGCCCGCGGTTCCATTGCGCGCCACGGCCACGGCCCTGGCGGTTCCGCTGCGCCCCCCGGGACCGGGAGAATTGCTGGCCGACATGGTGGGACGCAGTCCGCACCTGCGCGAGCTGAGCGCGCTGGTGCGCCTGGTGGCGCCCCGCCGCACCCCGGTGCTGTTGCTGGGCGAGACGGGCACGGGCAAGGAGATGATCGCCGAGGCCATCCATGCCGCCAGCCCGCGGCACGCGCGCCCGTTCGCCGTGGTCAACTGCGCCGCCATTCCCGAGGCGCTGCTGGAATCGGAGTTGTTCGGCTTCGTCCGTGGCGCCTTTACCGGCGCCGTGCAATCGCGCGCGGGCCGGATTCTGAGCGCGCACACGGGCACGCTGTTTCTGGACGAAATCGGGGAGCTGCCGCTGGCGCTGCAAGGCAAGCTGTTGCGCTTTCTGCAAGCGGGCGAGCTGCAGCGCCTGGGCAGCAACGACCCGCAGCACGTGGACGTGCGCGTGATTGCGGCCACCAATGTCGAGCTGGCGGAAAAGGCCGCCTCCGGCGCCTTCCGCCGCGACCTGTACTATCGCCTGGCCGTGTTCCCGCTCGAGTTGCAGCCGCTGCGGGCGCGGCCGGAGGACATCGTGCCCCTGGCGCGCCATTTCCTGCGCCGCCTGCAGGCCGACTGCAGCGGCCCCGGCCCCTGCTTTGCCCCCGAGACGCTCGATCTGCTGGAGCAGTATCCCTGGCCCGGCAACGTGCGCGAGCTGCAGCATGCCCTGGAGCGCGCCTTCATCCTCGCCGCCGGCGAAGACGAATTGCAGCCGCGCCACTTTCCCACCGTCCGCAGTTGGCAGCAGCAACGCGGCATTGGTCCTCGCCGTGCTGAGGAGTGGACGGAGGCCACCGGCACCCATGCTTTCGTTTGATTCTCCCCTGCTGCAGGGGCTCGAGAGCTATCTCAACGTCTCCGCCACGCGGCAGACGCTGATCGCCTCGAACATGGCCAACATTGACACGCCCGGCTACAAGACGCAGGACTTGAACTTTGGCCAGGCGCTGCAGGCGGCCGAGGCCGGCTTCGATCCGGCCACCGCTGCGCACACCGTCACCGGGCTGCTCGAGCGCCCGGACGGCAACAACGTGAACCTGGACCGGGAATCGCTGCTCATGGCGCAGACGCAACTGCAGTACGCCACCGGGGTGGCGCTGCTGCGCGATGAATTCCACCGTCTCAACCTGGCCATCACGGGAGGCGCATGAACCTGTTCGGCGTGCTCGATATCAGCGCCTCGGCGCTGCTGGCCGAGCGCCAGCGGGCCGAGGTGGCCACCAGCAACCTGGCCAACGCGGAAAGCGCCGGCGCCGATCCGGCCCAGGTGTACCGGCGCAAGGAAGTAGTGTTCGGCGCCCAGCCCATGCCCTTTGCCGCTGCCCTGGCCGAAGCCGGCCAGCCCGGGGCGGGCGAGGCGGCGGGCGAGGGCGGGGGCGAAGGGGTCGCCGTCGAGGCCGTGGTCACCGATCACTCCCCGCTGCTGCGCCGCTACGAACCCGGCAACGCCAACGCCAACGCGCAGGGCTATGTGACCTATCCCAACATCAACCCGGCGCAGGAGATCACCGACCTCATGGAAGCGGTGCGCTCCTATCAACTCAACATCTCCGCCGCGCAGGCGACCAAAGGCATGATTCAAGACTCGCTTACGCTGCTCAGCTAATCGCACACCTATGATCCCGCTGTCGCTGCCACCCTCTCTACCCGCGCTCGCCCCGCCCACGCCCGCCACCGCGCCGACGGCGCCGGCCGGCGCATCCTCGGCCGGCGGTTTCGCCGGGCAACTGCAGGGCGCCATCGGCCAGATGGAGGGATTGCAAACCAACGCCGCGCAGCAGGTGCAAGCGCTGCTGCAAGGCAAAAGCGAAGACCTGCACGCCAGCCTGATCGCGGTCGAAAAAAGCGATCTCGCCTTCGGCCTGATGCTGCAGTTGCGCAACAAGGCTGTCGAGGCCTATCAGCAAGTCGCCAACATGGCTTTTTAATCCGCCATGGGACAGAGCGTCAATCCCGGACAAACACTTGTGTCGCTGCGCCAGGCCGGCGTCCAGACCAGCGCCATGCTGGGCAGCATGACGCCGCGCCAGCGCTGGACGGTCGCCGCCGGGGTGCTGGCCGTGGTCGTGGCGCTGGCGTGGGTGATCCTGCGCGCCAA
This sequence comes from Terriglobales bacterium, assembly GCA_050745525.1. Taxonomy (GTDB): domain Bacteria; phylum Acidobacteriota; class Terriglobia; order Terriglobales; family SCQP01; genus SCQP01. The sequence goes on from JBOGKL010000081.1 coordinate 3,431, forward strand.
CCAACCCAACTACACCGTGCTCTATTCCGGGCTGCAGCCGTCGGATGCGCAGCAGGTCACCGCCCAGCTCGACGCACTGGCCATTCCCTATCAGCTCGGCGCCAACGGCGCCGCCATCAGCGTGCCCGCCCACACCTTGGAGCGCGCGCGCATGGCCCTCACCGCGGCCGGGCTGCCCCACTCCGGCCAGGCCGGATTCAGCCTCTTCGATAAGACCAACTGGAGCGGCAGCGACTTTGCCGAGCAGGTGAACTATCAGCGCGCACTGCAAGGCGAGCTGGAACGCACCATCGAGACCATGCACGGCGTGCGCGGCGCCAGCGTGCAAATCACCATGGCGCATAGCTCGCTGTTCACCTCCGAGCAGCGGCCGGCGAAGGCGGCGGTGGTGGTGAGCCTTGCCGGCGGCGTGCTGCACGCCGGCTTGGTGTCAGCCATCCGCCAGCTGGTGGCCGGCGCCGTGGATCACCTCGCGCCGCAGAACGTGTCGGTCATGAGCGCCGATGGACAACTGGCCGCGAGCGGCGGCGTCGCGACGCAGAGCAAGCTCGAAAGCGGGCTCCAAGCCAAGATTCTGGCCACCCTGGCCCCGATCGTGGGCGCGCAGCACGTGCGCGCCAGCGTGACCGTCGCCTTGGACCCGACCTCCTCCGACGATACCCAGGAGACCTACAACCCGGCCGCCAGCGCCGTTGTGAGTTCGCGCACCAGCCGCGTCGGCGTCCCCGCGATTACGCAGGCCAGCGGCGTGCCCGGCACGACCAGCAATATGCCCGGGGTGCAGGCGCCCGGCACCAATTTCAAGGCGCAACTGGGCCTGGGCACGCCGCAGGGGCAGCAGACCGAAAGCCAGACCTTCGCCGTCAGCCGTAACGTGGATCGCACCGTGCGCCCCGCCAACACCGTGCAGCGCATTACGGCCGCCGTGGTGCTCGATAATGCGACCACCGTCGTCACCCGCGGCGGCAAGCAGGTGAGCGTGTCCGCGCCGCGCTCGCCGGCCGAGATGCAGCAGATGCAGGCGCTGGCGGCGGCCGCGATCGGCCTCGACCCCGCGCGCGGCGATGTGCTGACGGTTTCGAACCTTCCCTTCTACACGCCGCCGCCGCCGGCCCTACGGCCCCAACCCGCGCCTCCGGCTTCCTGGACCGAACGTCTGCCCGTGCCCGTTTCCTGGCTGGCGGGGGCGCTGGCCCTCGTGCTGCTGCTGAGCGTCCTGCTGGCGCTGGCCTTGCGGCGCCGCCGCCCGGCAGCCGCGGAGGAGACCCAAACGGCGGCGGAGGCGCAACTGGGCGCGGGGCGGGCGATGGAACCGGCGCCGGCGGCCGCTCCCGCCGTGCCCACGCACTTGGAAGAAGTGCCGCACGAGGTGCTGAACATGACCGAGCTGCTCGAAGCCGACCCGGATGCCACGCCGGTGGAAGTGCAGCAGGTGCTGCATCTGAAGGAACGCGTGGCCGAACGCGTGCGGCGCGAGCCGGCGGTGGCGGGTCGCTTGGTCCAGGGCTGGATGAGCCGCCGGGAGGGACACTGATGCATCTCACCTCCGCTCCGGTGAACGCGGGCGTGCGCAAGGCCGCCGTGCTCATGATCCTGCTGGGCGATGATGCGGCCGCCTCCATTTACCGCTGCCTACCAAAACCCGAGGTGCAGCGCCTCACCGAGGAGATCAGCGAGCTTTCGTTTGTCACGCCCACCGAGGCTCACGATGTCCTCGACGAGTACAACCACCTGCTGATGACGCACTCCTACCTCGCCCAGGGCGGGACCGAGTACGCCAACAACCTGCTGGTGCAGGCCTTTGGCGACAAGGAGGCGCGGGCGCTGCTGGAACAGGTGCTGGAGGCGCAGGAGGCGCGCGCCGGCAATCTCGATTCGCTGCAGCAGGCCGATCCGCCCCAGCTGGCCAAGTTCCTGCAGGACGAGCATCCGCAGACCATCGCCGTCATTCTGGCGCATCTGGGGATTCGCGCCGCCAGCAGCCTGCTCGCGCTGCTGCCCGAGCGCGCCAGCGCCGAAGCGGTGCGCCGCCTGGCCGAAATGCGCCAGTTCTCTCCCGAGATGGCGGAGAAGATTTCCGTCGTGCTGCATCGCAAATTTGAGAGCCTGGGCGAGAAGAGCCGGCGCGCGTACGCGGGCGTGAAGGCGGTGGCCGACATCCTGAACCGAACCGAATTGCCCACCAGCAAGCGGGTGCTGGAAAGCATTGAGCAAAACGATCCCGCCTTGGCGCTCAGCATCCGCGATTTGATGTTCACCTTCGAGGACATGGTCTCCGTGCCCGAGGCCAGCCTGCGCGAATGGCTCACGGCCATGGACAAGCGCACGCTGGCGCTGGCGCTCAAGGGAGCGCCCAACGATCTGCGTACGCACGTGCTGCAGGCCATTTCCAGCCGCGCCGCCGAAATGCTCAAGGAGGACATGGAGGCGCTCGGTCCGGTGCGCGCCCGCGACGTGCAGCAGGCGCAGCAGGAGGCGGTGACCTTGGCGCGCCGCTTGGAGCAGGAAGGCAAGATGGTGCTGAAGGCGGATCACAATGAAGAACTCATCGTCTGAGCGCGGCCACGGCGTCGAGACGTTCGTCTACCGTGACCACCGTGCGCATCCGCTCCCGCCGGAAGGCGTTCCCGCGCCCCCGCCGCCCGGTATCGCCGAGGAGGAGGTGCGCGCCCGCGAGGCCCGTGCCCGCCGGCAAGCCCGCCAAGAAGCGGCGCAGGACTTGACGGCGGGTTGGGAAGGCCGGCTGGAGCAGGAGCACGCCGCCGTCATGGGCGCCTTGCAGGAATTTGCCGTCCAGCGCGAGCAGTATTTCCTCCGCCTGGAGCAGGAGGTGGTGCAAATGGTGCTGGGCATTGCCCGCAAGGTGCTGCACCGGGAGGCGCAGATGGACCCGCTGCTACTGGCGGCCAGCGCGCGCGTCGCGCTCGACCAGCTCGCCGCCGGCACCGCGGTGGAATTGATCGTGCCGCCGTCCGCGCGGGCGCATTGGGAGGAAATGTTGGATCAGCATCCGCCGCTGACGCCGCCGCGCCTGCGCACCGACGCCACGCTCGAGCCGGCCGGCTGTCGCCTGGAAACCTCGCTGGGAGCGACCGATCTGAGCGTCGAGACGCAGTTCAAGGAAATTGAAACCGGGTTTGCCGATCTGCTGCAACGCCGTACCGCGCTGGTGCGGGTCGCCGCCGCCGCGGCGGGGGCAGCGGCGGGGGCATGAGTAGCGCAGGCGAGCCCACGCCGCTGCTGGCGCCCTACGCCCACACTCTGGACCTGCTGCCCAGTTGGCACTGGTCGGGCCGCGTGATCAAGGCGGTGGGCCAGATCGTGGAGAGCGAGGGCCCGCCCTGCTCGGTGGGCGAGCGCTGCGCCATCGTGGGCGCCGACGGCGACAGCGTCGAGGGCCAGGTCGTCGGCTTCCGCCAGGGCACGGTGTTGAGCATGCCGCTGCGTCCTCCCCAGGGCATCCGCTTTGGCGACCGCATGCAAACCTGGGGCCGCAAGCCCGCCATGCCGGTGGGGGATGCGCTGCTCGGCCGCGTGATTGACGGCAGCGGCTTGGCTTTCGATGGCGCCGGCGATGTCCTCACCGACGCTTGGCGCGCCTATGACGCCGATCCGCCTTCGCCGCTCGAACGCGTGCTGATTCACGAGCCCCTGGGCTCGGGGATCCGCGCCATAGATGGCTTGCTCACCTGCGGGCGCGGCCAGCGTTTGGGGATTTTCGGCGGCAGCGGGGTGGGCAAGAGCACGCTCATCGGCATGATGACGCGCAACACCATGGCCGACCTGACCGTGTTGGCGCTGGTGGGCGAGCGCGGCCGCGAGGTGGGCGAGTTTCTCCAGGATGCACTGGGCGAGCAGGGCCGCCGGCGCGCTGTGGTGGTGGTCTCAACCTCAGATCAGTCGCCGCTGCTGCGCATCCGCGCCGCCATGGCGGCCACCGCCGTGGCCGAGCACTTTGCCGCGCGCGGCAAGCACGTTCTGCTGGTCGTGGATTCGCTCACCCGCTTCGGCATGGCGCAGCGCGAAATCGGCCTCGCCGCCGGGGAACCGCCGACGGCCAAGGGATACACGCCCTCGGTGTTCGCCCTGCTGGCGCGCCTGGTGGAGCGCGCCGGGCAGTTCCGCAACGGCAGCATCACCGCCTTCTACACCGTGCTCATGGAGGGCGACGACCAGCAGGACCCGCTCGTGGATGCGGTACGCTCGCTGCTCGACGGCCACATCCTGCTCGACCGCCAGTTGGGCGCGCAGGGCCACTATCCCGCCATCAATCTGCTCGACAGTCTCAGCCGCCTCATGCCCGCCGTGACCAGTCCCGCGCACCGCCGCCAAGCCGGCCGCGTGCGCCAATTGCTGGCCGCCTATCGTCGCTCCGAGGACTTGGTCCGCATCGGCGCCTATCAGGCCGGTGCCGATCCCCTGCTGGATCAGGCGCTGGCCGCTCTGCCCGCCATTCAGTCCTATCTGCGCCAGGGGGCGACCGAGCAGTTCGACTTTGCCGACTCGCTGCAGCAACTGCTGGCGCTCCCGCTGGGGGCGGAGGCGTGAAGTTCACTCCCTCGCTGCAGCGCCTGCTGCAGTTGCGCCGCAGCCTGGAGCGGCAGGAGGAGATGAAGCTCTCGCTGCTGGCGGCGCGCCGCCAAGCCGCCGAGCAGGACCGGGAACGCGAGCGGGAATGCGAGCGGCGCGAACAGGTCGAGCTGCTCGACGGCCTGCGTGATCGCCTCAGCGGGGCCGAGTTGCAAGCGGCGGGACTGCGGCACGCGGTGGACACATTGCGCACCGCGCGCTTGCAGGCCGAGGCCGAGCAAGCGGCCGTGGCCCAAGCCGGGCAGCGGCAAATCTGGTTGGAGCGCACCCGGGAGCGGGAAACCCTGAGCACGCTGGCCGCTCAGTGCCACGAGCAGGAAGTGCGTGAGCGCCGGCGGGAAGACCAGGCGGCGCTCGATGAGGCGTTTTTGCTGGATCCGGCGCGGCCGCGCGGCGGCCAGGATTAGAACTCTCTAAGGCGGCCCAAGGCGGCCCAATGTGGCGTTTGGCGTGCATGGGGCATCACGGATGCCCGTTTCGCCCATGCCCGCAACCACTGCAACCGGCGCTGCCGCAGCGTCCGCCTCCGCCGCTCCGCCCCAGGGCGCCAGCGGCTCGGCGGCCACGGTCACCGCAGCCGGTACTGCGGGGCAATCCCCTACCGGCGGGTTTGGCCAGCAGTTACAGAATGCGCTCACGGCGCCGGGCGCCACCCCCGCGGCCCCTGGGGCAAACTCCGCGGCCACGGCAGCGGGCGCGTCCGCGCCATCGAAGCTCCCGGCCGCAAGTGCAGGTAAAACAGGTGCGGGCAAAAAGCCCTCGAGTTCCCCCGCTCTGCCCACGGTGGTGCCGCTAGCCGCTCTTATTACCGCGCCTGCTCCCCCGGCCGCTGCGGCATCGCGCCCCAACTCCGCGCCCGCCGCGCTCCCCTCGGCGCTGCCCGATGCGTCCGGGCCCGCTCCGGCCGCGATTGCGCCCCAAGCGGCTGTGCCCTCGCCGCAATCTAACGTTGCTACGGTGCTTCCGCCTGCGCCGACTGCGGCCGACAAACTGTCCGTCGCAGCGCCTCCGGCGCCTGAATCCGCGCCGCAGATAGCTGCGGCGGTCTCGCATGTCGCCGCTGCGGGCGTGCCACAGGAAAAAGCGACGCAATCAGTCACCGCCCCGCCGCCACAATCTTCAGCTCCGGCGCCAGCCCCGCCGGCGCCGTCTGCATCCCCGGCAACGGCGCCCGCGGCCGGCGCTATGCCGGTCGTCACCGTGCCCGCACCCGCAGCCACGCAACCAGCGGGGCCCGCGGTCGCAGCCCACGCTGGGTCCGGTTCGGTAGCAGCTCCGGTCGCGCCCGCCTCCTCGCATTCCGGGCACTCGGGCGATGCCGACGGTCAAGCCTCGCCGCAGCCGGATACCGCCGCGCCTCTTCAGGTGGCCAAGAACGCGTCCGCAGCTCCCGCTTCAGCCGTTTCCGCTCGCACCTCTACCGGTGCCGCATCGCCCCCGCCAAGCGCAAAGTCCACAACCGCGATCACTTCCGCCACGCCTGCGGCTGGGGCCCCCATGCTCAAGGCGGCCTCAGCCACAGCGACCGCCGCGCCGGCCTCGGTTGCGGCTTCATCGCCCGCTCCTAACAGCCCCGGCAATGTCAGTACCACGCCCGCGCCGGCGCCTGCCGCCCAGCCGCCCTCATCGGCGTTGGCCAACTGGCAGAGCGCATCGGCGCAATCGGCCTTGCGCACACAGGCCAATGCTGAAATGACCGTCGCCGTCCGCTCCGATTCTCTCGGCACCGTCCAGGTCCACGCTTCCCTGCAGAACAACGTGCTCGGGGCCACCCTGTCGGCCGACCGCGCCGACGTGCATCACTGGCTGAGCGCGCAGCTTCCGGCTCTCGAACAGACCTTGACCGCCCGCCAGATGCAGGTCGGATCGTTGCAATTGCAAGCGCAAACCAGCACCGGCGGCAACGCCGGCAACGCACCCACTCCGGGGCAGCCGCAGTCGCAGGGCCGCTCCTTCGCACCCGCCCGCATGCCCGCGCCCAACGAGGCCGAGGAGACGGCGGTCGAGCTCATCCCCACCCCGCACGGAGGTTCACGACTGAACCTGCGCGCTTGAATTGCTATGGAGGCAACCCTATGACGTCCATCCCTCCCGCCGCCGCCGCATCCCCGGCCGCCACGCCTGCCCCTGGTTCCAACAGTCAGATCAGCGGCAATCAGTTCATCACCCTGCTCACGGCCGAGCTCAAGGATCAGGATCCGAGCAACCCCATGGATCCCACACAGTTCACCTCGCAACTGGTCCAGTTCAACAGCCTGGAGCAGTTGATCTCCATCAACCAGGAGCTGACGCCACCCTCCAGTTCCACGAGCAATGCGGGTGCGCCCGCGCAGTCCTAAATCCAAGGAGCCAGCATGTCTTCCTTTTCCGTACCCCTGTCCGGCATGAACGCCTCTTCGCAGGAGATGACGATCATCTCCAACAATTTAGCCAACCTCAACACGCCTGGTTACAAGTCCACCAGCTCGGACTTCAGCACCCTCTTCTACCAGTCCATCGGAAACTCCGGGGACGGCGATCCCATGCAAGTGGGCACGGGCACCCAAATCGGTTCGGTCACCATGAACCTGACCGACGGCGCGGTGCAGACCACCGGGATTGATTCCAACATGGCCATCCAGGGCTCGGGCATGTTCGTTGTGGGAAGCAATGGTCAGCAGAAGTTCACCCGCGCGGGCGACTTTATCGTGGGCGCGGACGGCTACCTGGAAGCGCCCGACGGCAGTACGGTGCAGGGCTATCAGGCCGTCAACGGCGTGATCAATGCCAACGGACCGCTCACTTCTTTGCAACTCGGCTCGGTCTCGAGCCCGGCCCAGGCCACCAGCGCCATCAGCCTGGGGTTGAACCTCGACAGTGAGGCGGCGGTGGGAGGCAGCTTCTCGCAGCCGATTCAGGTTTATGACTCTCTCGGCGGCACGCATACGGTGACGGCCTCGTTCACCAAAACCGCGACCAACGCCTGGAACTACGCGGTCACCCTGCCGGGCGCCGACACCGGTGGGGGATCGCCCACCACCATGGCCAGCGGCTCGCTGACGTTCAACTCCAGCGGCGATTTGACTGCGCCCGCCGGTCCGATCAACCTGACGTCGGCCGCGCTGGCCGATGGAGCCTCGGCATTCAACATCAACTGGAACCTGAAGGACTCGCAGGGCAATCCCCTGATCACGCAGTCGGCTGCGGCTTCGGCCCCGCTCTCTTCCACGCAAAACGGAATCGCCAGCGGCACCCTGACCGGCTTTACCATCAACAGCGATGGCACCGTCACCGGCTCATTCAGCAACGGCCAGACGCAGACGCTGGGGCAGGTGGTACTCGCCACCTTTGCCAATGCACAGGGGTTGCAAGCCGCCGGCGGGAACAACTTCGAAAGCACGGCGGCCTCGGGGCTGGCCACCATTGGCGCTCCCGGAACCGGCAGCCGCGGTTCGGTCGAAGGTGGCTCGATCGAGCAATCGAACGTGGACATTGCCGCTGAGTTCGCGAATCTGATTCAAGCGCAGCAAAGCTACGAGGCTAGCGCCAAAGCCGTCACGACCTTTGACCAGATCACGACCACTACGCTCAATATGCAGACCGGATAAAGCCTGAGCGCGACAGACCGCATGGAACCGGCGCGGGCG